>WLLG01000055.1 GCA_009700815.1 Actinomycetota bacterium | reverse complement strand
CTGCTGTCGAGCCACTCGCTCAAACCCTGTTGCAACACGAGGCAGTTTCACGCGCCTGTGTTGCGGCATTTTCGCATCGTCGGTTACTCAGGCTTCGCGAGCTCCTTGGACCCAAGCAGTGCACGGCAGCATCTCCAAAAGAGGTCGCTATGGTCATGGCGGCAGCGCGCCTGCGAAGCTCACCGCCGACATCGCCGGTCGACTATCACTGCGTTCAAGTACCCGTGAAGCAGAACGGGATTGCGCTGATTACCAAGGGCTTCGTGAGGACTGTCCATGAGCGCGATTGCCAGGTCCACGCATGGACAATTAATGAGCCATCAGAGATGCACCAGTTGCTCGACCTTGGTGTCGACGGCATCATCACCGATCACCCGAGTCGATTACGAGCCGTGCTGTTAGAGCGCGACCAATGGACCTCCTAGACACCCATACCGGGTCGACCCGGTCTGGTATGCATGCTCCCGCACTGCTCGCCATGACCCTGCTGATCCTGGCTTGTCTGCTCACGGGACTGACCGAGGTTGGCAGCGCCAGCCCGCTGGAACGAAACGCCTTGCCGAGCGTTCTCCGACAACCCTCAGATCCAGTTCCGGGAGAAGGGCTCTCTGCAGCAGTAGCTGCAGTGCCGGCAAACTCAGCGGCACTTGACGCTGCTTTGGACGAGCAGAAAAAGCTCACTGAGAAACAAGTACGGGCGCAGCAAGAGTTGCAGCGAACGGATGAAGAGATTCAGGATGCGACGCTACGTAGAGAGGCTTCCACCGAATTGCTCGCTCGCAGGTCCGAACAGGTCACCAAGGCCGCCGAGACTCAACAGAAACTGCGCGGCGCACTGCGGACCATCGGAGTCGAGTGGTTCATCACTGGCTTCGGCAGGCTCTCTGCATTGAACCCTACGGTGAGTTCAGCGGAACGAGAACGCCTCGACCGAGCGCGTGTTCTGTCGGAGTCGGCTGCGAGTAGCACGATCAGTAAGGAGCGCTTTGCTCGAGAGCAACTCAAACAGTTGCAAGAAGAGCGCTCTGACTTGCAAAGGCAGCTTGCCGAGATTGAGGACTCCCTAGGGCAACTCAGTAGCAAATCGCAGGGCCTCACGGCTTCGCTGGAGCTACTCGGAGAACAGTTGGCACAGAATGAACAACGAGTGGCCGAGGCGAGAATGTCGGCAACCATCAACGGGACGGACTTGTCCACTGGCGCCCTTGACGCTTACTGGCGTGCTGCTGTTTCCCTCCAAGACACCAATCCAAGCTGCGCAATCCCGTGGTGGGCAATTGCGGGGATCGGCAGGACTGAGAGCAAACATGGCACCTATCGCGGCGCATCGCTTGGCAGGGATGGCCTTGTCTCGCCGCCGATCTTTGGTCCCGAATTAGACGGTACAAACGCCTTTGCAATCGTGCGAGATTCCGACGGAGGAGCACTCGATGGAACAGCCACGACTGATCGCGCAGTTGGCCCCATGCAGTTTCTCCCTAGCTCTTGGAAGGCCGTGGCACGTGATGCAACGGGGGACGGCGTGGCAGACCCGCAGAATCTGTATGACGCAGCGCTCACGGCAGGCGCTTACCTCTGCCGAAAGGGCCCCGGCCTGAACCAAGAGGGCCCACTTCGAGCTGCCTACCTGAGTTACAACCGAAGCCAGCGATACGTCGACATCGTTATGAGTCAAGCATTTGACTACCAGCGCTCCGTTCCGCTCGCTTGATTTTTGGCCGCAGTGATTCTCAGGCTCAGGTGAGCTTCGGGTTGTCATTGACTCAGCCGCCGTCGGATGTAGAGTCTGCCTACTGTGTGAAGAGCGTCACCTTTGCGGAACAGACCCTGATTCGTCAGGGCGGTTCTTATTCGGCGGCATTCTTCGCAGCACATATCACCCGCTCCAGAGCTTCTTGTCCTTAGGGGGAACACATGCAACGTCAAAAACATCGGAATACAAAGTCACTATTGGTGGTGAGTTCGCTTCTGTTTGTCGCCGTTCTCGCTGGCGCCTGCGGAGGTAACGGAAGTAGTTCCTCTAAAGACAATGGCAACTCGGGCAGCAACAAGAATTCCAAGCCGACCCCAGGTGGAACGTTGATCTACGGCCTCGAGGGTGAGTCTGCTGATGGCTGGTGCCTTCCACAGGCGCAACTTGCCATTTCTGGCATCCAAATCGCACGGTCCATCTATGACACTCTGACGGCCCCCAATGAGGATGGCGATTACGTCCCCTTCCTGGCACAGACGCTTACACCCAACGCCGATTACACCCAGTGGACCCTGGCGTTGCGACCCAACATCACCTTCCACGATGGAACGGCTCTCGACGCCACAGTTGTCAAGAACAACCTGGACGCCTACCGCGGCAAGTACCCCGCCCGCAGTCCGCTGCTGTTCACATTTGTCTTCTCAAACATCGCAGATGTCACCGTGGTTGATCCCCTGACGGTGTCCATCACCACAACTACTCCATGGGCTTCACTCCCTGGAGCGCTGTTTGGCTCTGGACGAGTCGGGATGATGGCGCAATCGCAACTCGATGACCCATCCACCTGTGATACCAAACTTGTAGGAACGGGGCCTTTCAGCTTGGTGAGTTGGACACAGAACGAGAGTCTGGTCGTCAAGAAGAACCCGAAGTACTGGCAGAAAGATTCCAACGGAACTCAGCTTCCCTATCTTGACCAGATTGAGTTCAAGCCCACACCAGAAGGACCAAGTCGGATCAATGGCTTGCTCGCTGGCGACTTCAATGCTGTGCAGGTTTCTGGAGGTGAGCTGATCGATCAGATGCGGACTGAAACCGACAACGGCAACATCAACTCCTATGAGTCAGACGAGTTTGGTGAAGTGAGCTTCGGACAACTGAACACCTCAATCGCACCCTTCAACTCCAAGACGGCTCGCCTAGCAGCGATCAAGTCCATCGACATGGAGACGTACAACGAGACTGTCAACCTTGGCGTCCTACAGAATGCCAATGGCCCCTTTGCTCCCGGCGGGATTGGTTACCTCAAGGATTCTGGCTACCCCACATACGACTTGGCCGAGGCCAAGAAACTCGTTGCGCAGTACAAAGAAGAGACGGGAACCGATCTGGCCTTCACCCTGATTGCCACTCCTGATGCGGCAACTCAGGCCGCTGCTGCGGTTGTTCAGCAGATGGGCAAGGCTGCTGGAATCAATGTCACGATCACTGCTCTTGAGCAGGCCGCGTTGATTAGTACCGCAATCTCGGGCAAGTTCCAAGCCATGGTCTTCCGGAACTACCCAGGTGGTGACCCCGACGCCAACTTCGTCTGGTGGAAGGGCGGCGGCAACCCCGTCAACTTCAGCCGCTTCGATGACCCCGATATCAATGCTCTTCTCGAGAAGGGTCGAGCTACCCCGGACAAGGCCGAGCGTCAGCAGATCTATGGCGATATCAATAGAGAATTTGCCAAGGAGGGCTACAGCATCTGGCTGCAATGGACCATTTGGGACATTGGGACAGCCACTGACGTGAACGGGATCCTTGGTCCAGATCTGCCCGATGACGGTGGAGCGCCCTTCCCAGGTCTAGCCACTGGCCATCCTGTCTCCGGAATGTGGATTCAGAACTAGCCATCGCACAACTGTAAGTACGTAGTGTCAGTTGCGGTGAACTTGGCCTTCTGGCTGGTTCACCGCAACTACATAGTTGAGTCTCCAACTCGAATACCATCCCCAGCGGGAATTGGATCGCATGTTCATTCTTAAAAAATTTGGGCAACTCATCGTCACAGTCATTCTTGTGACCCTGTTTGCTTCGCTGCTCCTTGAGTTGCTTCCCGGCGATCCCACCGAAGTACTCATACCTTCTGGCAGCGACCAACAGCGCGAGGATCTTCGGCAAGAACTCAAGTTGGATCAATCCTTTGCGGTTCGTTACAGCACTTGGCTTGGCAACTTCGCCACAGGTGATATGGGCAACTACTACACCGTGAGTTCTGACAGACCTGTTTCTGATCGGCTCTGGCAGTCGCTTCCTGTCTCGTTACTCCTGATGTTCTATGCCCAGATGTTGGCCCTTTTCTTTGCGATTCCCTTTGGAGTGCTCACTGCGTATCGCAAAGGCACCTGGTTTGATCGAACCTCGAATACAGCCGCGTTCGCAATGCTGGCGATTCCCAACTTTGCGTTGGGCTTTTTGCTGCAGTACTACTTGGGGGTCAAGCTCGGCTGGTTCAAAACCGGTGGCTACGCATCACCCAGCGAGAGCCCGATCGAACATTTCCAGTACATGATTCTGCCCACCATCACATTGGCCGTGGGTCAGATTGCCATTTACATGCGCTTGCTTCGCAGCGACATGATCGCCACTCTGCAGCAGGATTTCATTCTCATGGCCAAGGCCAAAGGCTTGAAATCAAAGCGAATCCTGTTCAGACATGCACTGCGGCCGTCTTCGCTCACGTTGCTGACCGTGGCCGGGCTCAACATCGGAACATTGATCGGTGGGGCGCTCATTGTGGAAGTGGTATTCGCACTTCCGGGGATGGGCCTAATGCTCTTTGAAGCAATCGGTCGGCGACAAATCGTTGCCTTCCAATCCATGGTGGCTGTCATTGCCATTCTCTACATTCTGGTGAACTTTGCCGTAGACCTTCTGTACACAGTTCTCGACCCACGGATTCGTAATGCAAACAAATCGTGACACTTCGATAGCCCATCTTGATCCATCCTCACTGCCCACGATTGAGGCGATCGAGGCACCCTCCTCTCACACTGTGCGCGGGGATCGCCTGGGAACAGCGGCCTGGGTTGCAATTGCGTGGATCGCGTTTCTTGCGCTCCTAGCAATCCTTGCGCCCGTGCTACCAATACCGGACCCAAATCAGTCGTTCGTGGCCCTAGCCCGAAAGGGCCCAGCAGCCGGCCATTGGCTCGGCGGTGACGCAATTGGGCGCGACCTGCTTTCAAGGATCATCTGGGGGACGCGATCCTCGTTCATCGTTGGATTCGGGGCTGTGGCTTTTGGCCTTTTGATTGGCGGCATGCTCGGACTCATGACCGGTTTCTTCCGGGGAAAAGTTGACGGACTCATCACCCCGCTTATGAACGTGCTCCTGGCAATCCCGCAGTTCGTTCTGGCGCTTTCACTTGTCACCGTGCTTGCGAGTGGCGCCGGTGTCAACTCAACTCGCCGCCTTGCCGTGGTGGTCGTAGGACTCGGCATCGTGTCGATTCCGTTGCTCGGGCGAATCACACGGGCAAACACACTTGCTTGGTCGGAGCGGGAGTTCGTGCTTGCGGCCAAGGCAATGGGGGCAAAGAACGGTCGGATCATGGTGCGAGAGGTGCTCCCGAACGTGATGCCCGCCATGTTGTCCATCTCTCTGCTGGGAGTGGGAATCGCAATTGTGGCCGAGGGTGGTCTGAGCTTGTTTGGCGTCGGCGTCCAGCTGCCGATGCCTTCTTGGGGAAACATCATCGCCGAGGGCCGCGGGCAGATGCGCAACTCTCCTCATATCGTGATTTTCACCTCGTTGATTCTGTTCCTGACCGTCATGGCTTTGAACTTCCTCGGAGACGCTGTGAATAGACGCTTCGGCGTGAGGGAGTCTGTGCTGTGAGCGTTCAAACGCCGATCAGCGGCCTACCGACACCGAGTGGCACTCCAGGTGCTCCCAAGCTTCTTGAAGTACGAGACATCGTGACGCGATTTACTACAGATCGCGGATCACTCACGGCCGTGAACGGTGTGTCGCTATCGCTCGAGCGAGGTCGAACCCTTGGAGTCGTGGGTGAGTCTGGCTCAGGGAAGTCCGTGCTCTCACGCTCGATCATGGGGCTGCTACCTCGCTCAAATACAGAACGTTCCGGTCAAGTGATCTTTGAAGGAAAAGAGATCTCTGGACTCAACGACTCTGAGTATCGCGAGCTCTGGGGCGACGAAATGGCGATGATCTTCCAGGATCCAATGACTGCGTTGAACCCTGTCATGAAGGTTGGCCTCCAGATTACGGAGTCGCTGCGCTTTCATCTCAATATGAGTAAGTCCGATGCCAAGGACACAGCTGTTGCACTACTCAAGGCCGTCAAGATTCCCGAGCCTGAAAAGCGATTTTCTTCCTACCCACACGAGATGTCAGGCGGAATGCGCCAACGCGTCGTGATCGCTGTTGCGCTTGCCTGCGGCCCGAAGTTGCTCTTCGCTGACGAACCAACAACGGCGCTAGACGTGACCGTGCAAGCTCAGATTCTTGACCTGCTAGCTGAGCAACAACGCGAGCGTTACATGGGAATCATTTTGGTCACTCACGACCTTGGCGTCGTTGCTGGACGAGCCGACGAGATAGCGGTTATGTACGCCGGACAAATTGTTGAACAAGCGCCAACTGCTTTGCTCTTTAGCGAAATGAAGATGCCCTATACCGAGGCGCTCATGGCAGCTATTCCAAAGCTCACCGACGCTTCCCATACCCGTCTGGCAGCTATCGGCGGGCGTCCTCCGGACCTGGTCAATCCGCCAAAGGGTTGTGCGTTCAGTCCACGATGCCCCTATGTGCAGCCAAGGTGCCACGAGGAGTCCCCCACCTTGACTCCTTCGCCTACCGCGCCTGAGCATCTGTTCGCATGTTTCTACCCCATTGGATCACCGGAAACTGAAGAGGTTCGGTTACGAATCGCTGCGCAGAGACTCATGGCTACGGCTCCTGAGTTTGTTGCCGCACCTGCGAAAACCCCTACCCCGGCAGAGCAATCACCAGTTCCCGCACCTCCAGAGCAGACAGAGGGTATGTAGACATGGCAGGAAGCGGAACGGCGCACCTTCGGCAGCCCTCAGAAACACTGCTCCGAATTCAGAATCTGGTGGTCGACTTCCCGGCAGGCCGTGGCAAGAAAGTGTCTGCTGTTAGCAACGTCTCGTTCGACATTGCGAGTGGGGAAACTCTCGGCCTAGTTGGCGAATCGGGTTGTGGAAAGTCCACCACTGGCAAAGCGATTATGCAGCTTCCACGCCCGACTCGTGGCGAGGTCACCCTTGACGGAACTGACCTGTGTTCTCTGCGGGGCGAGCAGCTTCGTAATACACGTCCAAGGCTGCAGATGATCTTCCAAGATCCGATTAGCTCGCTGAACCCCCGACGCACCGTCATGCAAATCGTTGAGGAACCCCTCAACATTTGGAAAATTGGCACCCCTGAGGAGCGGCGTCTCAAGGTAAACGAGGTTCTCTCTGCTGTCGGAATCGATCCCGAGGCTGCCGCCGAGCGTAAGCCTCACGAGTTCTCTGGTGGTCAGTGCCAGAGAATCTCTATTGCTCGGGCTGTTATTACTGAGCCTTCGGTGATTATTTGCGACGAACCCGTCTCTGCATTGGACGTATCCGTGCAGGCGCAAATCCTCAATCTTCTTGAAGATATGAAGGCTCGCTATGGCCTGACCTTGGTGTTCATTGCCCATGACTTGGCCGTGGTGAAGAACATATCTGACCGTGTCGCTGTGATGTACCTAGGCAAGATGTGCGAGATCGGCAACCCGGACGCCCTCTACTCTGCGCCTGCACATCCCTATACCCGAGCTCTTCTAGCTGCTATCCCATTGCCCGACCCCAACGCTTCGCTCGACACCGAACACCACCTAGAAGGTGACCTGCCTTCGCCGATCTCGCCGCCTAGTGGCTGCAGGTTTCGGACTCGCTGCCCCCTTGCGCAAGATATCTGCGCACAGGTTGAACCCCAGATGCAACACGTGACCGGTGATCAGTACGTTGCGTGTCACTTTCCCCTGCAGGCCGTCTCCGAGGTGCCCGTAGCACTCACCCAGTGAGGCTGCATCACCACCGGAGTACTTGGAGTAGTAGCTGACCATGGAACTCAATGTGGCCAGCATCTGTGAGGCAATCGCAGCCAGGCATCCAGAGGCCGATTGTGTGATCTTTCGTGATCGAGTCTTTAGCTGGGCTCAGGTTCAGGACAGAACTCGAAGGCTGGCTCAGGTTGTTCACGAAGCCGGAATTGGGCCTCAGCGGAGGAGTCCGCGGGTTCGTCCTCAGCACGTCAACAACTGGGAATCCTCGCAGTCCCATCTGGCTCTCTACATGCTCAATGGCAACGAATACCTCGAGTCCATGTTGGGTTGCTGGAAGGCGGGAACAGTCCCCTTCAACGTGAACTACCGCTATGTGGCCGAAGAACTTCGTTATTTGCTCACGGACTCTTCAGCAGAGGGAATCATCGTTCACGAGCGGTTCACACCCGTGCTTGAAGCAGTACTACCAACCCTGAAGAAGCAGCCTAAACTCATTCTGCAGGTTGCCGACGGATCGGGCTTCGCCCTTCTGCCGGGGGCAGTGGATTACGAGTCTGCGATCGCACAGGCCAGTCCAACCCTCCCGAGCTTTCTGACCGAGGGCTGGTCTGGAGATGGCATGTACCTGTGTTACACAGGCGGCACCACCGGAATGCCCAAGGGTGCCATGTGGAGGCAGGCAGATTTCTTGGTTACTGCCCTTGGAGTTCGCAGTCGCACAGGCCATGAATTTCAGAGTCTTGATCAGGTCGTATCCGAGGCAACCGGTCGAGTTCGAGCACTTCCAGCTCCCCCACTCATGCATGGCGCAGCGCATTGGAACGCTCTGTCGGCATGGGTGGCTGGCGGGGCTGTCATCATCCAAAGCGTGGTCGACCATTTCGACCCCGAAGATGTGCTGAGGACTATCGAACAGACTGCTGCCACCTCTCTGCTCTTCGTGGGTGACCCCATGGCTAGACCGCTCGTGGATCAGCTTGGTAGAGATCGGGATTCCGGCCGCTTCAGAGACCTGAGTTCCCTACGACATGTGTTGTCCGGTGGTGCAGTTCTCTCGCCGGCTATTCAGAATCAGCTCCTAGAGTTCTTACCCGAGGTCCAGATTTTCAATGTCTTAGGATCCACTGAATCTGGTAGGCAAGGCGTTGCGCGTCGCTCTTCGTCGAACAGCGTTGCTACTCGCTTCACCCCAGCGGATACCTCGGTGGTTCTGAGCGAGGACCTCTGCCGTCTGCTGACACCTGGAGCGGATGAGTCAGGCTGGCTGGCACAATCTGGACGGGTGCCGCTGGGATACCTCGGCGACCAGACAAAGACAGAGGCAACATTTCCGACAATTGAGGGAATCCGGTACGCAATTCCTGGTGATCGAGCACGCCTATCTGCAGATGGGACGCTCGAACTGCTTGGTCGGGACTCAGCATGCATCACGACTGGTGGCGAGAAGGTCTTTGCCGAGGAAGTCGAGACTGCTGTCAAGGCACATCCGGCTGTATTCGACGCAGTGGTATGCGGAAGGCCTTCGGAGCGCTTTGGTTCAGAGGTTGTTGCGATTATTCAGCTTCGAAACGGCACTAGTGCGAGCGACGAACAGATTCGAGCGATAGCCGCGGAGCACATCGCTCGCTACAAACTTCCTCGGGCTTTTTTGCGGCGCGATCAGATTCTCCGCTCCCCTTCGGGCAAAGCTGATTACCGCTGGGCTGCTGAGCAGGCCCGGCTCGGTTAGTCGGATAGCGATCTACCCGGCCCGGAAACACGTAGCGGGCGGGGAAATTATTCCTTGGTTGCTACAGCATTTGGAGTGACATTCATCTTTGGCTCGTAGGCCTCCGACTCGACCTCACGAGCTTCTCCACCAACCTGCACCCGCAGAGTCGTTCGACACGAACTGCATGGCCCGTAGAACTCTTCGGTTACCTCTAAGCG
>WLLG01000054.1 GCA_009700815.1 Actinomycetota bacterium | reverse complement strand
GCGAACGGTGTCTTCACTGATTGCCGCACCGAGATACAAGCGTCCTGCTCGCGCTGTTGCTCCGCCGTCAAGATCGGCGACGACAAGCCAGGTTGTCTTGTTGAATCCATGGTCCGCAGTTGGCAGCGCGACCTCGCCGCCTGATCGAAGGTGAAATACGACTCTTGATTTACCTTGGTCGTCGGTGCGAGTGGCTTTACGTTTTCGGGAAATTCGATCAGGATAACCAGCGAGCAGGAGCCGGCCTAGGAGTGCGTCAATTTGCTCAGAGTCCAACAGGTAAGCGGTTTTGCTTCGGCCATCGCGGCTTGCCCCGAGAGTCCGTCTCCATTGCTGAACAGCATGCTGAGCATCCCCGCTACCGTGACCCGCCGCAAGTTCACGAGCACGCTCCACAAGGTCGATCTCTCCTGAGCGTGAGGTTTCCAATACGGCTACGACTACCGCAGCAAGATCGGCTGCCCCTGCGGAGCGACCCGCCTCGGCAACTGCTGCCAGCCGGGGATGAAATCCAATCTCGCCAAGTGCTCGCCCCTGCTTGGTCAGCCGCCCCTCGCCGTCGATTGCCCCCAGAGCGCTGAGTAATAGCTGCGCTTGATCCACCCCGCGTTCGGGTGGCTCATCTATCCACCGAAGCGATGCCGGATTCTCGACTCCCCAGACAAGCAACTGCAGAAGCATCGCCGAGAGATCGCCGTCCAGAATCTCTGGAGTGTCGGCTAGTGGGCGATGGCGATGTTCGTTCTCTGCCCAGAGCCGATACGCCACACCCGGTGCAGTTCTGCCTGCTCTGCCTCGTCGCTGATCTGCTCCAGCTTGGCTGACTGCGGTTGTTCGAAGCGCTGGAAGTCCAGAGTGCGGATCAGTTCGCACCACTCGACGGCGGCCTGCGTCAATCACTACTCGTACGCCGGGAACCGTGATCGAGGTTTCGGCCAAGCTGGTAGAGAGCACCACTCTGCGCTGCTGAGCGTCGTGGCCCTGAATGATCTCTTGTTGTTCGGCGGGCGAGAGCGAGCCGTGAAGCTGACGAACAATCACAGATCCAGACCCAGATCCCAGACGTTCGAGCACGCGGGCGACTCGAAAGATCTCGGGTCGACCTGGAAGAAAAACCAGAATGTCTCCCGTGTCAGTTCGCAGCGCCTCTTGAATGACTTCCGCTACTCGCTCCTCGAGCGGATCATGCGCCGAACCTGGCCGGTAGCGAGTCTCGACGGGGTACATCTTGGCCACTGCTTCGATCACCGGCGAAGGAACCGCTGGGGCAGTCTCTGATCCGCGCGGTTGTGTCGAACCGAGGAGTGCCGCAACTGGGCTTGGATCAAGGGTGGCCGACATCACGAGAAGGCGAAGATCGGGGCGTAAGGATGAGCGAAGGTCCAACAGGAGTGCCAAGAGCAGGTCGCTGTCTAATGAACGCTCGTGGAACTCGTCGAGTAGTACGGCGCTCACTCCGCTCAGCTCGGGGTCGGATTGAATCCGCCGCAGAAACAGGCCCTCAGTGAGCACCTCAACCCGAGTCTGGGCCGAGACTTGTCGCTCACCGCGAACGGCATAGCCAAACTGCTGTCCCACAACTTGTTGGTGCATGTCTGCCATTCGCGTTGCAGCCGCGCGAGCGGCAATTCGCCGCGGTTCAACCAGAATGATTCGGCCAGACTCGGCCCAAGCTTCCCCGAGTAGCACGGGTGCGACTGCTGTGGTTTTTCCCGTACCGGGGGGTGCAATGAGAACAGCCGCTCCGTGATCTTTGAGCGCAGAGCAAAGCTGATCCATAACCTCAAACACGGGCAGTTCGGGCACAGTCACTTGCCACAGTCTTGAGGCCCCCGACTCAGACTGCAATGTGATGGACCCTAATCTGTGCGAATGGCCCCACAGAGAAGTTCTAAGAGGCATTCGCTTCGAGCTGATTTGGGTGCAGCTGCCGTCGCTCTAATTGCTGCCGCTCTTCTGCTGGGTTGTTCCTCAAAGGAGGAGGTCGTGATTCCCCCGGCCTCGGCAGAACAGGTGACCCTGATTAATTCCGCGCAGGGTAGGGCTCTGATTGAGTCCCCAGAGAAGGTGTTGGTCATCGATGTTCGGCCTCGCGGTGAATACATGAGTGGTCACCTAGTGGGCGCCCAGAGTATTGACGCTGCTGTCCCTGCAGATTGGGAGTTTCGAACAGCCGAGTTAGACAAGGACATTCCCACGGTGGTCTATTGCTCCACCGCTGCTTGTAGCGAGAATGCCGCAGCCATGTTGCTGCGGGCGGGATTTACCAGGGTCTATGACTTAGGCGGGATTGCCGACTGGGGTCCAGAGGATTTGTCAGTTGAGCCACCAGGCTGAGGGCTAGGCAGCGGCCGGACAAGAATTGCGATGGTCACTCCCGAAATGATGCCGATCACCAAGGCAGTGCCGCCTCGCTCGATCCATCCAAGAAATACACTTGGCACCACGGGCATCCAGATCAGGCCCACTCGAGGAGCAACCCAGCCGGCCAAAGTTGCAACAGAAACCAGCGGCAAAATGAGCATTCTGAGTTGTTCAGAAAGCCTATGAGCCAGCAGTGCTAGGCCGGCGGCTCCAGCCGCGATGCCAGCGAGAAGCAGCGGTAACCAGGTAGTCGTCAGCGGCTGAGAACTCTGAATGGCTGGAACGGTATCGAGGATTCCCCCGAGCGATAAAGCAGCAGCGCAAACTGAGGCCCCGAATAAGAGCATCAGCCGTGCTGCGCCTCGACGAGCTAAGAATGCTGCCAGAACGGCGCAAACAACGGCGAGCAGACCCGACCAAGGGAAGGTGTTACCTAAGTACAACAGTTGACCAGTGACGGTGACTTGTTGATTGTTTACCGTGAGTGGAACAAGCCAGTCTTGGGCCACCCTGCTGCCATCAACCACAGGGGGATCACTGACCATCCAATGAATCCGATGGTCATGCCAAGCAACTTTGCCGCCGGACCCTACGAGTTGCCAGTCGGGCGGCGCCTTACTGCTCACACCCGATGGGAACGCTGTTATTCCGCCAGAACCGCCCATCCCAGACCCACGGGTGGAGTTCAAGATGACAGCCGGAGACCTGCGGTTTTGTTCCACCTTTCCGTTGGCTGAGATTCGCAAATAGGGTTCGCCGTCATAGCCAGGAATCTGAACTGTGGCTCCAGGTTGAGCAGTTACCTGAAGGTAGGAGTCTCCGCCAAGCACCTGAACTTGGATCTGCGGGGCAGGTGGGTCGATCTCAGAAATGACTGACTCGAAGTTGCTTGGACGAACTGCCTCAGCAGCAGCAACCGGCGCAGTCAGGATGAAGGCAAGAAAGCTCAGTGTTCCAAGACAGATCGCTACCAGACTGCGACGAGGGAACTGCCAAGTAACCACGCTTTCCACATTAGAGCGGGTGAGGGGGAGTTCTGCAGCGTTGGCGAGCAGTCGAGGTGATTGACTACTACCTATGAATCTGGATCGACGCACGGATTACAACGTAGGCGAGCTGGATGAGGCAACCGCCGACGCAGACCCAGTTGTGCTCCTGCGGCTATGGCTTGAGCAGGCCGAGGCCGAAGGTGTCCCAGAGCCAAACGCAATGGTGCTTGCAACTACTGATGCAACCGGACACCCTGCTGCTCGAAACTTGCTGTTGAGGGGCCTTGATGACCAAGGCCACCTAATTTTCTATACCAATCACGACAGCCACAAGGGCAGCGAACTCGCCAGCAATCCCAATGTATGCCTGTTGTTTTCTTGGCTCGGGATGAATCGTCAAGTCCGGGTCCTTGGCAACGCAGCGCAGGTGCCTTCGCAAGTGAGTGATGAATACTTTGCCTCAAGGCCACGCGAGAGCCAGATCGGTGCCTGGGCTAGTCCTCAGAGCACGGTGATTGATGACCGGTCTGTGTTGGAGCAACTCGTTGTCGATGCAACCGAGCGCTTTGAAGGTGTCCCGGTTCCGCGTCCACCGCACTGGGGTGGCTACTCGGTCCGCTCGACTCAGTTTGAGTTCTGGCAGGGCCGACCAAGTCGCCTCCATGATCGGTTGCATTATTGGCGACACGGGGATTCCTGGCGCCGGGAGCGACTCGCTCCCTAAGCAGCGCGGCACGGTCGGTACATCTGAAGCAAGCTCAGATCGACAATTCTGTAGCGATTCCGTCACTTCCCATAAAGGCGCTCGCTACGGGAGAAACAAAATCTACCTCGTCCGGAAGGTGAATCTGGATGCCGCAGAACACGGCGATATCCATCTCGGTATGAGCCTGCAGAGCGTCGAGTTCAGCCCACATTTCTGTGTTTACTGCTGTGGCCGCCAACCGAGTGAGTTCCAGCAAGTTGTCGGGTAGTTGATCGGACTGCGAGTCAACTATGCGCCGGAGACGGTCGGCCTCGTTATCGTCGAGTCCAGGAGTCTGTGGTTCAAAGCCGTTTCGCAGCGATGACAAAAGGGCGGCCATTGCTCCGCAGGTCGGGGTGACCTGATCCTGGTGGCGACGCAGGCTTTGTCCGATGTTTCCTTCTGGGTCGATCCCTATATGTGGCAGGCCAAACACAATTAGGTGGCCACGGTCGTGATCGGAAGGCACGTGTGAGAGGGCTGCGCGCCAGCCTGTTCGTCCAAGTGAAGGCAGCGCTCCAAGGCCGCCCAAGCTGAACGGCTGATCCCATCGTCGTGCCACCAAATCTGGAAATGATTGGGTCAATTCATCGCGGCAGACAGAGACGGCGGCAAAGCTATGTTCGCGAGCAAATCCGAGCGGCGAGACCAGCTTGGCTACCCGAGCCAAGTACTGCTCGGAACTCACAGCACTAGGGAATGCCTTGTTGAGAGCTTCGATATGCAACATGGTTTACTAATTTAGATTCCAAGCGTGCTCACACGCCATCCTTAGTAACTCGCTGCTGTTCGTCTGCATCACCATCTGTATCTGGGCGATCTGAGCGGTCTGAGCGGAGCGTGGTCGAGATAGCAATGACGGCACCCAAAATGATGGCAGCGGCTATGGCTAGTTGCAGGCCACCCACTTGTTCAACCCAGCGCTGCAAGGAGCTTTGAATCTGTCTGGCTGATTGCACCACCGTCGAGGAACCACGGGAGTTCAACTCGTTGATCTCTATGACTGCGTAGTAGCTCACGAAGCCACCAGCCAGAATCAAGAACACTCCCGAGATGGTGTTGACATAAGGCAGAATCCTTCGAAAGGTTCGAAGGATCCCCTGCTGCGTTAGAGCCACTGCCAGAGTCAAGATTGCCAAAGTGGTTCCCATTCCGAGTCCATAGGCCAAGAAGGTAGAAAGTCCAGCAGCGAAGCTGTTTCGGTCCAATGTTGTCGAGACGATGCCAATGAAGATTGGGATGGTGCAACTGAGCGAGGCAATTGCATACGAGATCCCATAGATGAACATCGAAGTTAATTCTCTGCCCTCAGATGACATCTGTATGCCGGGCAGCTTTACCACGGGTTCAAAACCTCGCAGCATGGCAATGCCAACCGAGATGAGCGCGACTCCCACCAAGATCGTGATGTACGGGAGACGCCTGCCGATCAGTTCAGAGACAGAGGACCAAGCAAAACCCATGACGCCAAAGAC
This sequence comes from Actinomycetota bacterium, assembly GCA_009700815.1. Lineage (GTDB taxonomy): Bacteria > Actinomycetota > Acidimicrobiia > Acidimicrobiales > Microtrichaceae > IMCC26207. Next base: position 4,178 of record WLLG01000054.1, on the reverse strand, counting down.
CAACAGAAAGCCCAGCGTGACGCACCCGCTGACAGCGAGTGCGCGCAGCACCGGGCTGCGAACTGGGTCGATTCCGCTGGGTTGGGCATTACCGTTTGCAGAGGTTGTTGATGTTGCCCGTGGTGTCTCGAGTCCCAAGAAGTAGGCCAGATATGCCGGCAGCATGGCAAATCCACAGGGGTTGACCGTGGCGACCATTCCTGCCGAAAAAGCGAGTGCAAGTACGGCCGCCATTATGAGGTCGCAATCCCGTTTTTGTTCAGCAAGTCCAGCAGAGTCTGCTCGTTGAGTTCACCCGTGTAGGTATCAGCTACTTTGCCTTGAGCATCAATGATGACAGTTCGCGGAAGGGCAAGTGCCCCAAAAACAGTAGATATCTGGCCCTTTGGGTCTCGGGCGTTGCGGAAAGCAATTCCTGTTTGATCCACCATCTTCTGGCCGGATTCCACTGTGTCTTGACTATCGATTCCAATCACAGTGACCTTGTCGCCGAGTTGCTTCGACACCTTCTCTATGGCCGGAAGCTCGTTCAGGCAGGGCGCGCAGGTAGATGACCAAAAGTTCAGCACAACCGGCGTGCCTCTGCCCGCAATCTCGGCTAGTTGTTGTGTCCCGCCCCCTAAGAAATCCAACCGAACATCTGGTGCAGGCGAACCAACCGTTGCTCGAACCTGCGGATCTGCGACTAGGGGAGCTACCCCAACCCCATTCAGAACTTCCTGCAAGTCCACAGCATTGCTCTGTTCGCGTGCACCAGACGCTTCCAGAATCAGCCAAGCCACACCGAATGCAGCGCAAAGAGCCACCGCAGTAATGGCCAAAAGTCCAAGTGGGCCAACGGGGAGACGCCGGCGCGGCTTGGCGCTGGCTTCCGCGGGTACTTGGGCCTGAGCCATGGGGTCGGGTTCTCCGAATCTGCGCACTCATGCAGCGCACTAGGGGGAGCCGGTTGAACCGGTCCCCCCTACCGTAGCGATTTTGATGCGGATCCGACAGGTCGGGGGTCTAGACCGACACCAGTTTGCGGTGAATCTCGGGCAGATCAACCTCTGGCATGGTGTCGCCGGGGCGGGCTTTGCGAGGAGGCCTACCTTTGCGGCGCTTACTCAGCACAATCTTCCCTGACACGAACAGGTGTCCGCCCCATACGCCGAACTGTTCCTTTCGCTCGACTGCAGCGTCTAGGCAGTCTCTGCGGGCAGGGCAGCTCAGGCAGAGGCGTTTGGCGGCACCTATATCGTCTAAGTCGTCGGAGAAGAAGAAAGCAGTATCAAGGTCTCTGCAACTAGCAACGGCGATCCAGCCATCTGCAGGGACCAATCCCAGAAGCAGGTCTGCTTGATCTGAAGTTAATTCGGTAGTGGACATCTAGGTCTCCTTGGGGTGGGTCCGGCGGTGCGTCTCACTCTCTATGAGTGCGAGAGGGGCGATTTGTGACGTGCTTGGGCTGGATTGGGACTGGGGAGCAGCGTGGCTGCTCAAAGAAGAAGTTTGCGTGGTCACTGTGACAGCGAAGCCAATGACCGGATTCGCAGGACAGAAAAGCCGCCTCGGTGAGCACCCGGCGGCTTCTAGAGTCAGGACCTGTCGCATACCTTGCGGTTACTGCGGAGGGACTCCCCGTCGGGGTAGAACAATCGACACAAAATTGTGAGTGGAATGCGTTGGCTTACAGGATGAGACCTGAGCAGCACGCAGACGCGAAGTAACACAGGGCCAACTGGTTGTCTGTGTTGCTTGTACTGTCTGGGTCATCTGACTGCTGCCTTCTGAAGCCACCAAATGGATGTGGCCGAGTTCTTACTCTAAAGATTGCACCACTCGGGGCATTGGAATGCAAGCGATTAAAAACCTGCGCTGACGCGCAGTCACGCGGAGTTCTTAAGGTGTGACCTGATACCGCAAGACTCCCTCGCCATCGCGGAAGTTCTCGAGCCGGCCCTCATGGCGCAGGTGCTCGAGATGGGCGTATGTCTCGGACTCGGCCATCGGCCCCCACGAGCGCTGCTTAAACAACCGCTCTGAATACTCCTTGACAGGCGCTCCTTCAAGCTCCTGCGCTATAGAAAACAGCAACTCAAGTCGATCCTCATGGTGTTCAATAATTGCCGTAACTCGCCCTGAAAGATCATCGAAGGGAAGGCCGTGAGCCGGCAGAACCTTGGTGACGCCTTCGATCGCGCCGACTCGTTCCAAGGCTGCAAAAAACTGGCTGAGTGAGTCAGAGTCGGGAGTCATTCCAGAGATGTGCGGAGTGATCGTCGGCAAGACATGATCCCCAGACAACAACGTGCCGTTGACGGGATCAAACAGGCAGATGTGGTCGTCTGTATGGCCTGGGGTATGCACGACTTGCCAGTCGGTTCGCCCTAGTCGGATTATTTCGCTGTCTACCACTCGAATCGTTGGAGTGAGTGAGAGCAGCCCCTGCTTTGAAATCGAATCCCAACTGCGCATGTACTCAAGTTGTTCTGCAGGAGGAAGGATGGGATCACCGCCCCAAGGAGTAGTCCGACCAGGAATATCAGGAATCTCTCCCTCTCCAAAAAGGAGTTCCCGCAGCATGTTGGGCTGAGCAGGTTGCTGGTTGTCGGCTAGCTCAATGAGGTCGCCCTCAATGGTGTTGTCACCTTGATCGAAGGGAGTAACGAACTGGGCGTGGGCCACGACATCGCAGTGTTGCTCAGCGCGTAGTCGGCCGGCTCCGCCAAAATGATCGGGGTGAGAGTGTGTCACGAGCACGGTGTGTACGCGTTCCACGGGAATTCCCGCACGCAGCAAACGGGTGGTGAGTTCTGCATGCGCATCTGGCCCAGGTAAGCCAGGATCCACGAGAGTTACCCCTCGGGCATCTTCAAGGACGTAGCAGTTCACATGTCCGAGACCGGGCAGAAAAATAGGAAGCTGAATGCGAAGGACCCCAGGTGCGACCTCTACTGCGTCATCTTCTGGCGGCAGTTGCTCCTGCTTCATCCTTCAGGAGTATTCGAAGTTGTTTCTGGGGCAGCTGATTCAGCGGGCGCAGTCTGTGCTCGAAACACTCGCTTGCGCCAGTAGCGCATCTCTTCGAGCGACTCTTTGATGTCGTCCATCGCACGGTGTGCCGAGGCGGACTTTGTGTACTCCTTCAGGTCCTCGGGGTACCAGCGTCGAGCAAGTTCCTTGATGGTCGAGACGTCAACGGAGCGGTAATGAAGGTACTCCTCAATCTCTGGCAAGTAGGCCGTCAGGAACCTGCGGTCCATTCCAATTGAGTTTCCGCAAAGCGGCACTGTCCGTGGTTCGGGGATATGCGTCTGGATAAAGGCAAGGGTGGCTGCCCCGGCCTCTTCAAGGGTAATGACCGAGGCTCGGATTTCATTGGTCAACCCGCTGCGCGCATGCATGTCGACGACCACCTCGTCCATCAGGGCGAGCTCTTCTTCGGTTGCATGAATAACCAGATCGGGGCCTTCGGCGATGATGTTGAGTTCATCATCAGTAATCAAGGTTGCGATCTCTACGATCACATTCTTGGTTGCATCAAGGCCAGTCATCTCTAGATCCATCCATGCGAGCATCTCCCCACAGTACGGTCATCGCGGCACTAAGCGGAAAGTCTTGGCACATTTGTGGTTCCGGTGAGCCGCTATCCTCGGCTGGGTGCTACAGGTACCCGTTGTTCGACTTGACCCAGAATTGCCGCTTCCCGAATATGCCAAACCGGGTGATGCAGGGATTGATTTACGTGCTCGTGAAGCAACCACGCTGAGCCCAAGCGGTGGGAGAGCCCTGATTCCTACTGGAATAGCGGTGGCAATCCCGCAGGGTTATGCGGGGTTTGTTCAACCTCGAAGCGGTCTTGCCTTGAAGCACGGAGTGACTTGTCTGAACACTCCCGGTCTGATTGATTCCGGTTACCGCGGAGAGCTCAAAGTCTTGTTGATCAATACGGACCCATCTGAGCCATTTGAGATTCTGCGTGGTGAGCGAATTGCGCAGTTGGTGATTCAAGCAGTTGAACATGTGGACTTTATTGAAGTCGAAGAACTTGATGAATCCGACCGTGGCCAAGGTGGGTTTGGCCACACCGGCCGATAACTAGGCCGTACGCAGCGTTCGTCCGTCGGGGATGAGCTCAATCCTGCGAGCCCCGTTTGGGTCAGCTAGCCAGATGATGAGCCGGAGCGGGTTCTGTT
>WLLG01000053.1 GCA_009700815.1 Actinomycetota bacterium | reverse complement strand
TCCATTGCAGTAGCGCGTGCAGTTGCGGCACACCTTGACCAGGTTGGTCTCGAGGAGTCTGATCCCGACGCCCGATGGCTGATTGCAGCTGCTCTGTTACACGATGTCGGAAAGTCGGTCAGCGGTCTCGGCACCTACGGCCGGGTAGTGGCCACCGTGTCCGAGGCGTTGGGAGGCTCTGAAATGGGTGCTCATTGGGCAGAGCGCAGCGGGATGACCCGAAAAGTTGGCCTCTACATGCAGTACCCACAGCTCGGCGCAGATCTGTTGGCCTTGGCCGAATCCGACGAGCGTGTCGTCGCCTGGGCGCTAGAGCACCACCTTCCACAGGAGCAGTGGACCCTTGATAAAAGCTGCGCCCTGTTACTGCAGCAGGCAGACGATGGCCGCCTAGAAAAGACCTAGCGGCGGGGAAGGAGGCCGATGTTGTTCTTGGCCCGATCAACCACAGCGCTTGCAATTGATCCTGCCTTTTCGGCGCCCACAGCCAAGAGCGCAAGGGTGGCGTTCGGGTCGGCTTTGAGGTTAGCCATCCGGGTCTGAATCGGACGGAGTAGTTCCACCACAGCTTCAGCTGTGTCTTTTTTGAGCGGACCGTATTGCGTGTACTCAGCGGCAGTTTCTTCGGGGGTGCGTTGGGTTAGGGCGCTCAGGATAGAGAGCAGATTTGATACTCCGGGTTTCTCTGCAACATCGAACCTGACCTCGCTGTCTGAGTCAGTAACTGCACGTGAAAATTTCTTTGCAATCGCTCCAAGGTCGTCGCTCAGGTAGACCGTGCCAGCCCCGCCATCAGAGGATTTAGACATCTTGTTTGTGGGGTTCTGTAGATCCATCACGCGAGCACCAATACGCGGAATTGAAGCTTGCGGAATGACGAAGGTCTCGCCGAATCGTTTGTTGAACCGCTCGGCTACATCTCGTGTCAGCTCGATGTGCTGGCGCTGGTCTTCACCCACTGGCACCTTGTCAGTGTCGTACAACAAAATGTCAGCAGCTTGCAGAGCGGGGTAGGTGAACAGGCCTGCGGATATGAACTCTTGTTGTTCGGACTTGTCCTTAAATTGCGTCATGCGGCGCAATTCGCCCATCGACGTGACGCATTGAATGATCCAACCCAGTTCGGTGTGTTCGGGAACGTGGCTTTGAACAAAAAGTGTGCACTGTTCGGGGTCAAGACCACATGCCAGCAGGCCTTGTGCCAGCTCTAAGGTCCGTTCCCCAATCTCGCCAGGTTGTTTCGGGACTGTCAGGGCATGCATGTCGACGATGCAGTACAAGCTGTCTGCTTGCTGCTGGTCTTGCACCCAGTTCAGAACCGCTCCCAGCAGATTGCCAAGATGAAGGTCGCCAGTAGGTTGGATACCAGATAAGACTCGGGGCATGGCCGGTGATGCTACCGATTGGGCGGTACCAGCGGGTAAAAGGTGCAAATGACATCAGTGTGATATGGATTCCAAATCGCGGCTAACATGGTGAAGTGGCATACGCAGTGCAAACCCCAGTGTTCGAAGGTCCCTTTGATCTGTTGTTGCACCTGATTCTTCGTGAACAGGTAGATCTATATGAGATCGACCTTTCGGTGATCGTAGATGCGTACATCGCGGAACTCGCTCGCATGGAGCATCTTGATCTAGAGGTCGCCACCGAGTTTCTGCTGATCGCTGCGACTCTGATCGAATTGAAAACAAAGAGGCTGCTTCCAGGGGACGAAGACGTAGACCTCGACGATGACCTCTCGTTGTGGGAAGAGCGGGACATGCTGCTCTCTCGACTCCTAGCCTGTAAGACCTTTAAAGACGCTGCCATCATCCTTGAAGCGCGGCATACGGCCGCGGCTCGCTGTGTTGCACGCCGAGTCGGCCCGGATGAGCGCTACTTCGACCTTGCGCCAGATCTGCTTGAGGGAGTTACTGCAGTTCGAATTCGCGATGCCTTTGTGCGAGCCATGCAGCCCAAGGCACAAGTTCGAATCGACCTCTTCCACGTTGCTCCCATCCGGGCAAGTGTGGTCGATGCCGTAGCTGATTTGTGTGTTGAGTTACCTGGCCGAGGCCGAGTCTCATTCAGGGAACTGACTGCTTCCTTTGGTGAGCGACTCGAAGTCGTGGTGCATTTCTTGGCTGTACTTGAACTCTTTAAGCAGGGTCTTGTTGAACTCTCGCAGCCACAAGCATTCGGAGACATCGTCATCTGCTGGCAAGGTGGGGCGTTGTCCGAGTCGGAGGCACTCGAACTGGTCGATGCCTACGAGGGTTAAGTAGGGCGGCGAAGATCAGATGCAAGATGAATCACGTAGGGCACTTGAGGCAATCATCATGGTGGCCGATCATCCAGCCGACCCCGCCGTGCTGGCACAACTCGTAGAACTGTCTCCGGCTGCTGTAGAAGAGATCTTGGTGCAGGTCGCCGAGTCCTATGAGCAAGAAAACCGTGGCTTCCGTTTGGTAAAAGTTGCCGGTGGTTGGCGGTACCAGAGCCACGAGGACTGCTCTGCCTATGTTGAGCAGTTTGTGCTCACTGGCCAAACTGCACGACTGTCGGCTGCGGCTCTAGAGACGCTGGCAATCGTGGCCTACAAGCAACCCACCTCACGTGCACAAGTTGCGGCAATTCGCGGTGTCAATGTGGACGGTGTCATGCGGACCTTGCAACAGCGGGGTTACATCGACGAGACGGGCAGGGACGTGGGCCCTGGTCAGGCTTCGCTCTTTGGAACCACGGCACTTTTCTTGGAGCGACTTGGATTGAACTCGCTTGATGAGTTGCCATCCTTGGGTGATTTGATCCCAGGTGCAGATGTTGTTGAACTCCTTGAGCAAAGCCTGATTGGCCTGCCTGAGCTTGCTCCCGAACTCGACGAGTCAGAGCCAGAGTCAGAGTCAGAGTCAGAGCCGGAGCTAGTGGCAGAACAAGACCAGCAGGATGGGCTCACACAGGCCGAGCAGACAGAGCCAACTGACTCCGAGACCGACTGAGTTTTTTGGGAACCGACGCGACAGGGGAGCGCCTACAGAAGGTGCTAGCAAGAGCAGGTTTCGGTAGCCGGCGGGTCTGTGAGGACCTGATAGCCGACGGCAGAGTCACGGTGAACGGCGAAGAGATTGTGCTGGGCGCTCGAGTCGAAGTTGACCGAGATGTTGTGCAAGTCGACGGTGTCCCGATAGGCATTCAACCGGACTCGGTGTATTACCTCTTGAACAAGCCTGCTGGAGTGGTCACCACAGCAGACGACCCACAGGGCCGAACCACTGCTTTGTCCTTTGTCCCTTTAGAACCGAGAGTCCACTCGGTGGGCAGACTGGATCTAGAGACAGAGGGGTTGTTGCTTCTGACGAACGATGGGCAACTGACTCATCGCCTGACTCACCCGAGCTTTGGAGTAGAGAAAGAATACCTAGCCGAGGTGGAGGGCGATCCTGGTCGGGGAGCACTACGCACGCTCCGAGAAGGAGTCGAACTCGAAGATGGGGTAACTGCCCCGGCCAAAGTCTCGGCTCAGGCGCCGGGATTGGTGCGCATCGTCATTCACGAGGGCCGTAACCGGCAAGTACGTCGGATGTGCGAAGCAGTTGGTCACCCCGTTACCCGCCTGATCCGCACCCGAATCGGTAGCCTGCGCGATACACAACTTGGGCCAGGTAGTTGGCGCGAACTCACTCAAGACGAACTGCGTGAGCTTGAACGTTCGGTTCAGCTTCTCGATGAAACCGCAGCCGAGGCTTCAAGTTCTGATGCGACTGCCGAGGACAGCTAACCTCTCGTTGATGTCGACACAGGTTCTCGCACTTCGAGGAGCAATCACTCTGGAACGTGATGACCGTGACCATCTTCTGGAGAGAGTTGAGCGGCTCTTGACCGAGATGATTGAACGCAACTCACTCTCTTCGGAGGACCTCATCTCGATTCTCTTTACTGCTACTCCCGATATTCACTCTGTGTTTCCCGCTGTTGCAGCGCGACAGATGGGTCTGGGTGATGTACCGCTGATCTGTGCGCAGGAACTCAGCATTGATGATTCGATGCCGCTGTGCGTTCGCGTGTTGATGCACACAAATACTGAATTGACCCGAAGCGAATTGCGTCATGTCTACCTAGAAGAGGCTCGCACCCTTCGAGATGACCTCCCCGGATGACGGCGCAGGGCGAACAGCGTCGCGCTGCAGTAGTCGGAACCGGGTTGATTGGCGGTTCTGTTGCGCTGGCACTTCAGGCGGCCGGGTGGCATGTCGCGGGATCAGATATTGACCCTGCTCGTGCTGAACGTGCACTGCAGCTCGGGGTTATCAACTCCGTTGGCAGTGATCCAGATGCCGAGATTACGTTTCTAGCGGTCCCCGTCAGCAGCGTGGCAGATGCTGCTCGCGAAGCGCTTCGTTCTGGGGGCGTGGTGACTGATGTCGGCAGCGTGAAGGCCCCGCTAGTCGCAGCAGTGCAAGACGCAAAATTTGTGGGTGGTCACCCGATGGCTGGCTCCGAAGCCATCGGTGTGGACGGCGCTCGTGGAGACCTCTTTGATGCAACGACTTGGGTCTTGACCCCAACTGCAAACACGGACCCTGCCGCTCAGGCGCTGGTTCATTCGGTGGTTCGCTCCTTTGGAGCCGAGGTGCTGACACTTGACGCCGCACAGCATGATCACCTTGTAGCTACGGTGTCGCATGTTCCGCATCTGACCGCTGCAACGCTGATGGACCTTGCAGCGACACAAGCAGAGGAGCATTCAGCGGTGCTGAGACTTGCTGCAGGCGGGTTTCGAGATATGACTCGCATTGCAGCGGGTGACCCGGGCATGTGGCTAGACATTTGTACTGATAACCGCGAGGCAATTCTGGGAGTACTTGATGACCTCTTGGACTCCCTCGGGGTGATGAGGGGAATTGTTGCCACAGGGGATTCAGAGGCATTAGAGCAACGACTTCGCTTGGCGCAACAGGCTCGTCGGTCCCTGCCTACAGGTGCCCCGGCTGCCGAACAGTTGGCCGAGATTCGAGTGTCCATTGTTGATCAACCAGGCGAGCTTGCATCGGTCACTGCTTTGGCAACCGAGCTGGGAGTTAACGTCTACGACGTAGAGGTTGCTCATACTGCAGGTGACCGTCGCGGCCGCTTGATTTTGGTTGTCGACGCTGATCGTGCGGCCTCGCTTGCTGAGGCACTTCGCTCGCAGTCCCGAGTGGTATCGGTACATGAACTCGCTTGAGGTAGAACCGCTCTCGCAACCCTTCGATGTTGTGGTTCGGCCACCTGGTTCAAAGAGCATCACCAACAGGGCCTTAATCTGCGCTGCGTTGGCACGCGGAACCTCGACTCTAGAGGGGGCACTTTTTGCTGAAGATACCGAGGCCATGGTCCGTTGTCTCGGTGCACTCGGCGTGGGCATCGAGGCTGAGGAGTCAGCGCAACGACTCACGGTTCACGGCATCCGCGGTGTACCGCCCGTAGATGGGGCAGTTCTAGATGCAGCGCTGTCAGGGACAACTTCTCGGTTCATTGCGCCAGTTGCAGCGTTGGGTAGATCCACTGTGGTGCTCGACGGGGCCGGCCCGTTACGCCTGCGGCCAATGGGCGAGATGTTCGATGCGCTAACGGCTATGGGCTGTGTGCTCGTGCCCCTTGGGGATCCGGGGTGCTTGCCTGTGCAGATTGAGGCTCAGGGATTGGCAGGTGGCCCGATTGAGTTGCGGGGTGATGTCAGCAGTCAGTTCCTCTCGGGGCTGTTGCTTGCCGCTCCAGAGATGGATGCCGGCCTGCAGGTCGAGATGGTGTCCGATCTAGTCTCAAAGCCGTATGTGGAGATGACTCTCAAGGTCATGCAAGCATTTGGTGCGGAGACCACCCATGGCAACTTCCGCAGATTGTCAGTGGAGCCCACCGGTTATCGGGCCGTGAATGAGTTTGTAGTGGAACCCGACGCGTCGGCTGCTTCGTACTTCTTTGCGGCAGCTGCGCTGCTTGGTGGGAGCGTCACCATTCACGGCCTAGGGACCGACTCCCTGCAAGGCGATCTGAGCTTTGTTGACTTGCTCGGGCGAATGGGCGCACAGGTGATCAGATCTGCCACTTCCACCCAAGTGGTTGGGACAGGAAGCCTGCACGGAATTGAAGTGGACATGGCCGAGATATCTGACACGGCGCAGACCCTCGCGGCCATTGCCCCCTTTGCTGACTCGCCGACTCGAGTGACTGGTATTGGGTTTATTCGGGCCAAAGAGACTGATCGAATCGCTGCTGTAGTGACAGAGCTCCAACGCCTTGGGATCTCTGCAGTTGAAGAATCAGATGGTTTCTTGATTCACCCAGGTGTTCCCAATCCGGGGGTAGTGCAGACGTATAGGGACCACCGCATGGCGATGAGCTTTGCCCTAGTTGGCTTGCGCTCTGCAGGAATTCAGATTGCTGACCCGGCATGTGTCGCAAAGACGTATCCCAACTTTTGGAATGATCTTGAGACTCTTCGTGGATCGGATGGCAAATGATCCCGGTAGAGTCACTGAAAATCGGAGGATCAATACTGTGCGAGTTATAGCAATTGATGGCCCAGCGGGATCAGGTAAATCGACAGTCGGCCGGCGCCTAGCTGAGCGACTCGGACTGACTTACCTCGACACGGGTGCGATGTACCGCTGCATTGCCTTCGCTGCAATTCGCAGGCAGATCGACCCGGCAGACCCAGATCCCGTCGGTCGACTTGCAGCCACAGTAGAGATGTCCGTTATTGACGGCGTGGTCACTGTGGACGGGGTTGACGCAACCCTAGAGATTCGCGGGCCCGAGGTCTCCCGTGCTGTCAGCATGGTGGCCTCGAACCCAGCTGTACGTGAGCAGTTGCGGGCACGTCAGCGCAGTTGGGCCACCGAACACGGTGGAGGAGTAATCGAAGGTCGAGATATTGGATCAGTGGTTTTCCCCGACGCAATCCTCAAGGTTTTTCTGACAGCCTCGCCCGAGGTTCGCGCCCAGCGCAGAGCCAAAGAGATGACCGACTTGGAATATGACCAAGTAGCTGCAGACATTGCCCGACGGGACGCAGCCGATCGTGGTCGAGCCGACAGTCCGCTCGTCGAGGCCGATGGCGCTGTCAGCATCGACACCTCCACAATCGAGATTGATGAAGTCGTCGAGTTGTTAGCTGCACTCGTGGAGAGCAGATCGTGAATCATCCGCTTGAGTCCAGTGGCACCGGGGTGCAACAGGATTCGAGCGAAGCTGCATCTGTCACGTCGAACACCCAAGGCCGCCACGAGGTGGCGCCGATGAGCAAGTCGGGCCGCATGGTTCATCGCTCGATCCGCAAGTTGGTCAGCTTGCTGGCGCGGGGTTACTTTCGCTTGAGTGTTCATGGGGGCGACAGAATCCCTATCGATGGGCCTTACCTTGTGATTGGAGTGCACCGCTCAAACTTGGATGCGTTCTTGATTGGGGCTGCTCTGCCGTCTGAACAAATACTTCGATGCATGGCCAAAGAATCACTCTGGCAGCATGCATGGATGGGCAGCTTTCTAGAGAAGATGGGGTCCTTCCCAGTGAGCAGAGGGCAGGCCGACCGGGCTGCCCTTCGGTGCTGCGAGCAGGCCCTGGCACATGGCGACTTGTTGTTGATGTTCCCCGAGGGAACGCGAATGTCAGGACCACTGATTACGGAAGTTCACGAGGGCCCCGCTTGGATTGCCTGCCGATATCGAGTGCCGGTGCTTCCCGTTGCCCTAGGCGGAACAGAACAAGCACTACCACCCGGCGCAAAATTCCCTCGTCGAGTTCGTGTGTCGGTTGTAATAGGCGAGCCGATTTACCCGGAGGTGCCACTCGAGGGCAGGGTGCCTCGGAACAGTGTCACTGAGTTGAGCGAACGCATGAAAGTTGATCTACAACAATCCTTCTCGGCCGCTTCGAGCCAGAGCCTGAATAGCTCAGGCCAAGCTGGCTAACACTGAGCTTGCAGAGAGTTCTCGGTCGCCCGAGTTGACCTGAATGGTTGGGTCTCCACCAAGACCGAACCTGCCGATCTGGTCGATAGCGCCGAGCAATTCACGCAGGTTTCGCGGGGGAGGGAAATACTCCTCTTCCTCCGTAATTCGCACTTCTTCGACTCCGTTAAGCGGACTTAGGCGCTCGAGAACCGCTTCGACGAGTTCTTCTGGTGCCGATGCCCCCGCAGTCACGCCCACGACGCCGCTCAGGCCAACCGGTAGTTCCTCGGGCGCATTTATTCGGTACACAGCTTTGCATCCGGCCGAGCGAGCTAACTTCTCTAGAGCAACTGTGTTCGAAGAATTCGCTGAGCCAATCACAATGATTGCATCGCAGCGATCGGCAATCTGCATCAAGGCCGACTGGCGATTCGTGGTGGCAAAACACAGGTCAGAGTGGCCGGGCATCCACATCTCTGGGAAGCGAGCTTGAGTCGCTTCTGCAACCTGTGCCCAATCGCGATGCGACAGGGTGGTCTGAGCGAGTAGCGCCACGGGAGTTTCAAACGCAGGTAGAGCGGCTACCTCTTCTAGGGATTCAACCCGGTGCACCGATTCGGGGGCTACGGCCATGGTGCCGACAGCCTCCTCATGGCCTTCATGGCCGATGTAGACAATCGAGTAGCCCTTGCCCGCACGGACTTTGACCTCGTGATGCACCTTTGTTACGAGTGGGCAGACGGCGTCCACGACAAACCCGCCTCGCTCACGAGCCTGAGTTACTACCTCTGGTGCTGACCCATGCGCCGACAACATAATTGGTCGACCCTCTGGAACCTCGGCGATGCTGTCTACAAAGACCACGCCGAGCTCTTGAAACTGCCTGACCACTCGTTGGTTATGGACAATCTCGTGATAGCAGTAGATCGGTCCCTCGAAGGAGGTGACCATCCATGCAAGTGCTTTGATGGCCATCTCAACCCCGGCGCAGAATCCACGAGGGGCAGCAAGCAATACTTGGTCCACACGTTCTGTCACGGTAGGTAGCTCATGGTTCAACTCGACTCATGGGTTGTGACGGTAGCGCGCAATATCGTCGAAGCTGGTCAGCACCTGGTCTCCTAAACCAACAGGCTGAGCGTCTAGTCCGGACCGGTAACGAAGCTCGGCCGTCACAAAGTGGCGAACCTCTGGCCAGACATCTGGCGAATCACGGAATGGGGGAACTTTGCAGCCGTTATCGCCGAGTGCCAACAAGGAACTCGGAATCGGGATGCCAGTACTCAGGGCAAGAGCAGCAACTCCACCTTCACCAATCTCACAAATGTCGGTAAAGGCATTGTTGTGGCCAGCACCCGAAATCTCTATCAGCTTGCGCTCGCCTGGCGTGTAATCAAACCCTCGGCGGATGTCCGCAATTGCTGCGATCCCATCTTTCACCCCACCGATCCAAGCGATGGACTTTCCAGGAGGAAGTGTGAGGCTGCCATTCAACTGCGAGAGCATGCTGTACCCCGAGGCCATAGGAATAACCGAATGCACATCCGCTCGCTCCAGCAAACGAAGCGAGGTTCCGCCTCCTGCAGAGTGGCCAATGGGATAGATCGAGGTGGAGTCAACGCGGCCCTCAAGGAGCCCGCCAGCACTCAGATTCTCAGAACGAATCAAGCTGATTGCCTCATCAGCGATGGTCGCATCAGCGCGAGGTGAAGCCGGGGGCTCACCCAGCACGCTTCGCAATCCCCGCTCCAAGTAGTCCGGTGAGATCACGACGAACCCCCAACTAGCAAGGTGAGTCGTCAGCGAAGTTGACTGCGTGCGATAGCTGGCAAATCCGTGTGAGAACAACACGAGCGGAAACGGACCACCGTCACTAGCGGGAACGTCACGG
>WLLG01000052.1 GCA_009700815.1 Actinomycetota bacterium | reverse complement strand
TAACGGTTCCCTCGCACTCAAAGGACTCCGAAATGTCGATCGATTTCACGCTCTCGCCAGAACTCGAACTGATTCGTGTGCGTGTCCGCGCCTTTATCGAGGATGTCGTCAAGCCCGGCGAGGCGCTCATTGGCGATTCAGAGAAGATCGAGCGCGACGAGTACATCCGAATTCTCTTTGGCATGAGGTCTCAGGCCAAAGAGGCTGGACTCTGGTTGCCGCACATGCCTGCTGAGTGGGGAGGCATGGGCCTCGGCCACGTTGAGCTCGCTATGGTTCAGGCTGAAGCTGCAAAGTCTTATTACGGACCGTTCGTCATGAACTGTCAGGCCCCAGATGAGGGCAATATGCACACGCTGTTGCACTGGGCAACCGATGAGCAAAAGGAAAAGTACCTCAAGCCCCTGTGTGATGGCATGGCCATGAGTTGCTTTGCCATGACCGAGCCGGAAGTAGCTGGATCTGACCCCACATTGATTCGAACCACTGCCATCCAAGATGGCGAGGAATGGGTCATCAACGGCCATAAATGGTTTATTTCGAACGCGCAACGTGCAAGCTTTGCCATCTTGGTGGCCCGAACTGAGGACAATCCTGACCTACCCCAAGCTGCGAACTCGGCCTTCATTGTCGAGATCCCCTCTGAGGGTTGGAACCGCGTGAGGGAGGTCGAGACCATGCACGGAGGTTCTGGTCATTCCGAGATTGTGATCGAAGATCTGCGGGTGCCCGCAGCAAACATGCTCGGCGGCAGGGGGCAAGGACACCTGCTCGGGCAATATCGACTTGGCCCTGCCCGCCTTGCTCACTGCATGCGTTGGATCGCTCAAGCAGAAACTGCCCTCGACATGATGGTTGATCGATCGCTCAATCGTTACTCACACGGGTCAATGTTGGCTGAGAAGCAAGGTATTCAGTGGATGATTGCTGACTCGACGATGGAGCTGTACCAGTCCAAACTCATGGTTCTGCACGCTGCGTATCGTATTGATAACGGCCTTGAGTTCAAGAGCGAAGTATCGATGGCGAAGCACTTTGTAGCCAACATGCTCGGACGAGTTATTGATCGCTCCATCCAAGTGCACGGTGCCCTCGGTTACTCAACCGACACCCCACTCGCCCATATGTACCAGCATGCTCGATGGGCACGATTTGCCGACGGGGCGGACGAGGTCCACCAGATGAGGATTGCGCAGCGCACGATCTCGGCATATCGAGATAGCGGAAGCACCCGGGCTGCAACTGGCGACTTACCTATCTGAGGTCAGTCCTAACCACTGCCGAACCAATGTGCGCAGGTTATCGATCCCAACGTTCTTTGCCGCACTCACCCAGACAACCTCTCGCTGTTCCACTCCGGCCTTGGCAGCCAGTTCGCGCTTGCGTTTGTCACGAACAGCGGACTTGACCTTGTCATGTTTGGTAGCGACCACAGTGCAGGGCCGGTCGTAAGACTGCAACCATTCGAGCATCTGTACGTCAAGCTTGGTCGGGCCAATCTCGCCGTCCACGAGCACCAGAATCATGACCAGTTCCTCACGGCCAAGTAGGTAGCCCTCGATCATCGGTTGCCAAGTTGCGCGCACCCGGGCAGGCGCGTTGGCAAAGCCGTACCCAGGAAGGTCGACAACAGCGGCTGATTCACCAAGCGAGAAGTAGTTGATGAGTTGAGTGCGACCGGGAGTCTTCGATACGCGAGCTAGGCCCTTGCGATTACTCAGGGCATTGATGAGGGAGGACTTTCCGACATTTGACCTGCCAACAACCGCAATCTCGGGGACTCCAGTCTGCGGCAACTGGCTGAATTGCGCAGCAGATGTAACGAACTGAAGCTCAAGTGGAGTGGACATGGGACCCTATTGTCACCCAATAACCAAAACAGATGACACTTAGCGTTGCCTGCGATGAAACTTCTCTAGGTCTCGACGGTCCTTCTTGGTCGGTCGCCCAGACCCAGAATCACGAACCGCAATCTGTACCCGCAGCTCTGCAGGGGGAGCAGGTGGAGTCTGGTCTGAGTAACACTCCACCGCTACGGCTGCCCCCACTCGCTTCTCAATGATCCGCTGCACAACCAGTAACCGATGAACCTCTCGGGAATACGCTTCAACGGAGTCTCCTACGCGTACCAAACTCGAGGGCTTCGCCGGTTGCCCGTTGACCTGTACGTGACCCCCGTTACAGGCCGCGGTGGCCTGAGAGCGCGTCGAATACAACCGAACCGACCAAAGCCACTTGTCAACGCGAGTGGAGAGCATCGTGTAGGTGAGTAAGCATGTGGACAGTCGGTCCCAACTGGAACTGCCTAGGCCTATGTGATTGGGTCAAGCACGAATAGTGGGATGACCCGAGTAGTCGCCTCTTGGTAGGAATCAAAGTGTGGCCAAACTTTCATAGCAATGGCCCACCAATCGGCCTTCTCTTGGCCCTCCACCTTGCGTGCGGAGTAATCCCGCAACTCCGCACCATCTTGAAGGGAGACCAATGAGTCAGCATCGATGTTGTGCGACCAGACGGGCGCAGTAGGTGAACCACCCATAGATGCAATCACTGCGTATGAACCGTTGCTCTCCGCTCGAATCAGCGGGGTCTTGCGAACCTTTCCGCTCTTGCGTCCCGTAGTCCACAAGATGATGCATGGCGCACCCTCTAGCGTGTCGCCTTCTGTACCACCGCTCGACTCGTACAGTGCTACTTGATCAGAAATTGGTTCCCATGGGCTGGGTTCGTACTCGCCGAGAAGCGGCATGTTGGGTTCCTCGCGGGGTTCTAGGGGAGTTAGTGCTCTGAAAGATCAGGAATCGTTGGGGGCAGAATCGGTGGTTTCAGCACTCTCGGATTCTTGTGAGGGCTTTGCACCCGGAACAACAATATCGACGGTTGGCTGCTGATCTGGCCCACGTCCACTCAGGCCAAGGTCAGCGGCATCCTTCGCAACTTCCTCATCTGATTCGCCGAGATGGTACGGCACGTTCACTACCACAGTGTCCTTGCGGAACTTCAGAGCCAGCTTGAGCGCCAAGGCAGACTGATTATGGAAGATCCCTTGGTACCAATGGGGCAAGACGAACTCAGCGATCACGACTGACACGTAGTCGTGCTTCCAGCGCTGGTCGAGTTCGTCCAGATAATCTTCGACCGTGCCAGTTAAGTCTCGGTAGGGGGACTCGATGATCTCGAGCGGGAACTGCACGTGGTGACGCTCCCACTCCGCTCGAATACGATCTGCGTGCTCATCATCGAGCGCTACCGTCACCGCAATCGCATCCTTTGCGTTCACTGATCGCGCATAACGAATGGCGGCCAGAGAGGACTGGTTGACACCGCCCACGAGCACCACGACACCATGGCCTGGGACCGTATCTGGCTCGGTGTAACCAGCAGGTACCCGCAACTTCTTTGCCACTCCGGCGTAGTGACCCTTTACGGACTTGAATGCCACCACGATGATTGGAATGAGGGCCACTGGAACCCAAGCGCCGATAGTGAACTTCGAAATGATGACCACCATCATGACGATGAACGTTGCGATAGCGCCGACCACTGAGAACACAACTGACAGGCGCCAACCACGCTCCTTGAGCTTGAGGTGATGGCGAACCATGCCTGACTGCGACAGGGTGAACGAGGTGAACACTCCGACGGCATAGAGTGGGATCAAGGCGCTGACGTTGCCACCGAAGACAACTATCAGCAGCGAAGCCGCTCCCGCTAGGAACAAAATCCCATTGGAGAACACCAAGCGATCTCCACGGTTTGCAAACTGTCGAGGCAGGTAACCGTCCTTGCCTACTAGCGCTGCCAGGCGTGGAAAATCTGCGTAGGCCGTATTGGCCGCCAGGATGAGGATTCCAGCAGTCGAGATTTGTAGCACCCAGTACATGAATCCCGTGCCGCCGAATACCGTCCGACCAATAATCGAGTTGACAGACTCGCCAGTCTCAGAAGGCGTGGGTCGAATTTTCTCTGCCAGCACGGTCAGGCCGATGAATGAGAATCCCAGAATGGTGGCCATCCAAACCAGCGTGATGGCTGCGTTCTTTGAGGTTGGCTTCTTGAAAGCTGGGATTCCATTTGAGATTGCCTCAACACCAGAGAGCGCTACCGCGCCAGAGCTGAACGCCCTTGCAAATAGGAAGATGGTGATTCCCCCAAGGCCGAGCAGCGGTGTTCCCGTCTCCTCCTTCAACTTGGCCAGGGCGGGCAAGTCAGGAGGAAGTTCCTGCAGAGTGCCTTGGGTCATCTTGTAAAAACCGAAGGCGATGAGCGCGGTCAGGGCGAAAATGTAGATGTACGTGGGCGCAGCAAAAAGTCGTCCAGATTCCTTGACGCCTCTGAGATTGGCAAGCGTGAGTAGCGCAATAAATCCCAGACAGAGCAGCACCTTATAGGGCGCAACTGCAGGAACCGCCGAGTAGATGGCTTGGGTTCCCGCTGCGACCGACACCGAGACCGTGAGCACATAATCAACCAGCAGCGATCCGCCAGCGATAAGAGCAGGAACCTCTCCCAGATTTTCTCGAGAGACCACATAGGCCCCACCGCCATCTGGATACGCGTGGATCGTCTGCCGGTAGCTGTTCGCCACCACAATCAGCAACAGCGCAACAAGAATTGCGATCGGTGTCAGGAACCCAAAGGTGTAGTTCGACTGCGCCATGAGCGCCATACCACCCACAGGTACGAGCACCAGAAGAATTTCCTGCGTCGCGTAGGCCGTGGAAGAGATGGCATCCGATGAGAAAACTGCAAGACCAATTGTCTTGGGTATGCGTTGATGATCTGCTTCGGCGCTAGCAAGTGGCCGACCGATCATAAATCGCTTCAGAGTTGATGCCATGGGCTATGGGGTCGCCTATCTCTATAGAGAATTCAGCCGGTGACCGGTTGAACTAAGCAGATACTCGCGCAGTCAGCGCAGTGACTCAAAGTTGCGGAACAACTTGCCAAGCAGGCCAAAAAACTAACTCGATTTGTACGAAGCTAACTGTGCCCGATACGCCTCGATGGCCAGCTTGTGATCCACCATCTTCTCCGGGTAGCCGAGCAGTCTGCGGGTCTCTATATCAGGGTCATGAATCAGGGGGGCTTCGAGACCTGCGAGCGCAGGCAGGTATCGGCGGATATAGCCGCCATCAGGGTCGAATCGAACGGATTGAACAGTTGGATTGAAGATCCGATTCGGATTCGTGTCAGAGCCAGTACCCGCCGTCCACTGCCAGTTCAACTGGTTATTGGCAACGTCGGCATCTGCGAGGAACTTCATGAAGTGAGCGGCTCCGATTCGCCAGTCCAGGTACAGGTCTTTAGTCAGGAAGGATGCAACCACCATGCGCGCTCGGTTATGCATAAATCCTTCAAGGAGAAGCTGCTGCATGGCTGCATCCACAAGTGGATACCCCGTGCGTCCTTGCCGCCAGGCCTCTGCGTCCTGCTCATCTTGACGCCAGACGTCACCGCGATTCCTGTAGTCAACCTGCGAGATCTCTGGACGCGCTGACAGCGCTTGGTGGTAGAAATCGCGCCAGCAGAGTTGCCGGATAAACGGCGCCGCACCGGGTCGACCCTGTAGCCGAGCAGCTACCTCAAGAGGAGATAGGCATCCAAAGTGAAGATAGGGCGCAATTCGAGAACTGTCGTCGAGAGCTAAAGCATTGTGGTTCTCCTCGTACGTTTGGAGCGAGCTTTTCGCCCAGATCTTGAGTCGCTCTAGGCCTGCGGATTCTCCGCCCGTAGCTAGATTTGGCGAAGTGGCAGAGACGCTCAGCTCACTCAAGGCGGGAACCGACAGTGTGGGGATTCCTGCAAGATGATGGATCTGCTTTGGCGGTGGAAGCACATCTCGCCATCTCGCCTCGATCCACTTGTTGTAGTAGGGAGTGAATACTTTCCAGAAGCCGCCCGTTCCTGGGCTGTTCGTTCCTGGAGGCAAGACAGTCACACCCGGATGCAACTGAATCTTGCAAGAGGAATTGGCGAGGCTTGCTGTCAGTTGGTCCATCCGAGACCGGGCAAACGCCGAAACATCCTGCGACATGTGAACCGAGGAGGCCCCCGTCTCGGATACAAGGCGAGCCACCTCGACGACCCAGTTTCCCCTCCTCAGGACTAGCTCTCCGCCGAGCTCGCGAATCGAGTCACGAAGATCACAGAGAGAATCAAGAAGAAAGCTCAATCGGTTCGGTGCACTACTCAGGGATTCAAGGAGATCATCATCAAGAATGAAAGCCGTGATGACCTTGGGGGAGGCCTCAATCGAAGCCTGAAGAGCGGGCAGGTCACGAATGCGGAGGTCTCGCGTGAACACAATAAGGGAGCAGGAGTCGCCGGGTTCCATGACTAGAAACTAGGTCAACGCGAACAGGCTGTGGCTGCGAGGGATTGTTAATGTTGCGTTCTCAGATCCAGGGGAGTTCGCACAATGGCAGATGAATGGGGTCCACTCGGAGCGCTGATTGGCGACTGGGAGAACGAAGACAGGGCCCTCGATGGTCTAGACGTCTCGTACTCGCATGAACGTGAGCAAGTCTGGAATTCCTCCTACCGCGAGCGGGCCAGTTTGAAGCCATTTGGACCTGTGGTGAATGGCAGTCAGTCGCTATACGGATTGGATTACCGCAGCGCAATGTGGCGCGAAGACGATTCAGATCCGTTCCATGCCGAGGTTGGCTACTGGCTTTGGGATTCAGCGACGGGTGAGATTCTCCGCGCAGTTGTTCTGGGTCGTGGGATCAGCGTTCTCGCTGGAGGGTTCACCACTGCTGACGCATCCTCATTCACGATGTCTGCGGGGGCAGACGGATCCCCCTACCGGATCGGAGAGAACTCCTATCTGGTTGAGCATGCGAGCACCGTATTATACGAAATCACTGTCACCCTGCATGAGGATGACAGTTGGACTTACGCCCAGAACTCGGTGCTGAGCATGGACACGGTCGAGGGGCCTTTCGCACATACCGATTCGAATCGCATGGTTCGTTCTAAGGATTAGCCGGATTCGCTGGCAGAACTAGCTGCGATCGAAAAACGAACTAATTGCTGCAATGTTCTCTTCTGACCCAGCGAGCCGGGCCATCTCTTCGTACTCCCTGTTGAGAGCAGCTTGCCAACCCTGCCTGCGACCCTCGCGAATCAGGCGAATTGTGGTGCGCATTGCGTTTGGGGGCTGCGCTGCGAAACGCTCTGCGATCGCTAACGAAGTCGACAGCAACTCTTCAGCGGGAACAATTTGGGTGGCCAACCCATGAACTAGGGCCTGATCGGCGCTGAGCCACTCACCAGTCAGCAAGTGCCAGGTTGCGAGTTGAGGCGTCATAACTGTTGCGAGCGACACGCTTGCCGCTGCTTCGGTGGTGACACCAAGTCCCACGAACGGTGCTTTGAATCTTGCCTCTGGGCTGAGCAGACTGACCTCGCACCATGGCAGCAGAGTAAAGCCAAACCCAACAGCCATCCCGTTGACAGCGGCAATCATTGGCACGGGGACCTGCGAGACTGCCCGCATCAAACCTCGAAATCCACCGTCGGCCTCTCCGTGGCGAGGGTCAGCGAATTCAGAGAGGTCTTGACCGACGGTGAACGCCCGCCCACTTCCTGTGAAGACCACACAACGGATCCCGTCGTCATCAACTGAATCAAGAGCATCACGGGTGCCGTGCCACATGTCGATGGACATCGCGTTGAGCGCATCCGGTCGAGTCCACGAAATCAACCGGACTCCGTTGTTGTCTTGAACAGTGAGTTGATTGCTCATCAAGTTTCAGCCTTTGCTAATCACGGAGTTTGGAAGCCTGAGGGTGTGACGAGTAGCACTCCCGGATCTGAAGGTTCCCACAGAGTCTGAGTCTAGAATCTGCACGCTCTGTACAGGCACTCGAACTAGTTCGGCGACTGAAAAGAGTGCAGGTCCACCCGACAGGGAGTCAGTTTTGTATCGTCGTTTAGGTTCTTGGTGTTTCCGTCGCAGGAAAACAGTTGTAGCTCTATGGCTGCTGGTACTTGTGGTGGGCGGCGTTGCTGCTGGCGCAGTTGGGCCCCATTTTGCGACAAATATGGAGTTGCCGAATGTAGAGAGTCGTCAAGGTCTGGACATTCTGGAAAGCCAGATGGGTGGTGCCGGGGCGGGCATTGAAGGAACGATTGTCTTTCGCTCTGAGGCTGGATTCGATGATCCGGCCGTTCGCCAACCACTCATTGACTTTCTGGCCAAGGTTGAGGCTGAGAAGAACGTCACCGTCGTCAGCCCATTTGCACAAGAGCAGTTTGACCCCAGTTCACCACTCGCTACTTGGTACCTCTCTGGTGTTGATGACCCTGCGCTACTCCTGACTTTGGCTGAGGCGAATTCAAAGATCTCCACTTCGGGTCCAGATGCAGGCAAGATTGCCGTGGCTCAAGTCGAGATCACCCGTGACACCAGCTTGGATGTGGCCCGAAAGCAAGGCACGCAAATCGAGTCAATTGCACCCGATGTTCCCGGTGTGCAGATCGAATACGGAGGTCGAATCTTTGAGCACTTCGAGGCTCCAGATTCTGAGTTGCTTGGATTGGCGTTTGCCATCGTGATCCTGATCTTGGCCTTCGGGTCCGTGCTAGCAATGGGCTTGCCGATTGGGGTAGCACTCGCTGGGATCGGGGTCGGGAGCATCACGCTGGCGCTGCTTTCCAACCTGATCGAGATGCCTGACTTTGCGACGACTTTGGGGGTCATGATTGGTCTAGGCGTAGGCATTGACTACGCCCTCTTTATTGTGACGCGCTATCGGGAGCAACTTCACCTAGGGAATTCCGTTGAGGAATCGGTAGTCATGGCCATTGACACTTCTGGCCGCGCAGTGACCTTCGCGGGTCTGACCGTTGTCATTTCGCTTCTGGGGATGCTCGTAATGGGTGTGTCCTTTGTTTCTGGCCTTGGGATCGGCGCTGCAACAGTTGTAATGGTCACGATGGTTGCATCGCTCACCCTGCTGCCTGCGCTGCTGGGATTTGCAGGCGAACGCATAGAGGTCACACGGTGGCGCGGACTCATATCCGCAGGTCTAGTGGCCGTTGGACTCATTGGCTTGGGACTGAACCTGAACCCGCTGCTAGTCGGTTTTCCGCTTGCCATTATCGTGATGATCGCCGGATTCGCATTTGCTCCGTTGAAGAAAGAGTTCAAACGCAAAGCGCCGAAGCCCCTGGATCAAACCTCGGCCTACCGTTGGAGCCGCTTTGTGCAGGGCCACCCCTGGCCCTTGGCACTCGGAGCGACGGCAATACTTCTGTTCCTCACCATCCCTCTCTTTGGAATTCGCCTTGGCTTCTCTGACGCAGGGAACCTTCCGGTTGATAACACCGGCCGAAAAGCCTACGACCTGCTCTCAGACGGGTTCGGGGCGGGCTCAAACGGCAAGCTGTTATTAGTCGGCGAGGTACCTGAGGGTACCGATATTTCCAATCCCAAGTCCCTCATTGAAGTCAGCCAACAGCTTGAGGAAGTTCCGGGGGTGCAGGCTGTCTCGCCTCCGATCCCATCGAATCTTCAGAGCCCGAGCGACTCTGGAGCAGTGCTCTGGGTGGTGACCCCTACCACATCACCACAGGATGAGGCGACAACCAACCTTGTTGTTGACCTGCGTGAGAATCTCTTGCCCCAGGTAACTGCGGAGACCGGTATCGATGTGCTCGTCACGGGGCAGGTAGGCATCTCCGTCGATTTCTCCAATTACCTATCGGGTCGACTGTTCCTGTTCTTTGCTGCGGTGCTATCGCTGTCGTTCATGTTGCTGATGGTGGTGTTCCGCTCCATCCTGGTTCCGCTCAAGGCAGTCATCATGAATCTGCTGTCTATTGGTGCTGCCTACGGTGTGATCGTGGCCATCTTC
>WLLG01000051.1 GCA_009700815.1 Actinomycetota bacterium | reverse complement strand
TGAGGAAGTCGTTGTTGTGATGACAGCACGTGGCTATGTCAAGACTGTCGCTGCAGACACCTTCCGAACTCAGGCAAGAGGAGGCCGCGGTGTTGCAGGTGCTCGTCTCAAGGATGAGGATTACATCACTGATCTGATCTTCACTTCGGCGCATGCCTTCTTGTTGTTCTTCTCGAATAAAGGCAAGGTCTATCGCCTCAAGGCTCACCGGATCCCCATGCGTGACCGCACTGCTCAGGGCCTCGCAATCGTCAACCTGTTGCAACTTGATCAAGGTGAAAAGATCCAGACCATCATCGATACGCGTGACTACGAATCGCACCGCTATCTGATGTTTGTCACTCGCAATGGAATCGTGAAAAAGACGATGTTCAACGCTTATGACAGTTCACGTCAGGCCGGACTCATTGCGATCAACCTGCGAGAGGGTGATGAGCTTGTCCGGGTCATGCCGACTTCACCAGAGGATGAAATTATGGTGATTTCTGAATCTGGCCAAGGTATTCGTTTCTTGGAAAGCGATATCCGGCCCACTGGCAGAACAGCTAGCGGTGTGCGTGGCATGCGCCTCAAGGCCAACGATGCAGTTGTTGGGGCAGATTCAATAGCCGCAGCCTCTGAGCTATCAGACCAGGTAGCGGACAGCGAGGGTGCGGACCCGGCCGAGACATTGCGTCTGCTGACCATCACCGACGGTGGCTACGGCAAGCGAACAGAACTAGAAGAGTTCTCGCGGCAGCGGCGAGGAGGCCAAGGTGTGCGTGCCCACAAGATCCATGCTGCTCGCGGCCGGGTCGTCACCGGGTTCTTGGTTGGCGAGGACGATCATCTGTTGATGATCAACGATGGCGGAGTCGTGATCCGAACCAAGGTTTCTACGATTTCCATTCAGGGGCGAACTGCTTCTGGGGTCCGAGTGATGAATCTTGACGGTGAGAGCAAAGTTGCCGCTGTTGCCCGAGTTCTGACTGGTCCAGACTCCGAGGACGCAGAAGACTCGGAAGACTCAGAAGACTCAGAAGAGCTAGAAGCCTCAGCTGAGCTAGCTGGCCCAGCAGAGCAAGTAGACCCGTCAGACTCTGAGACTGAAACAGGTCAGTGACCCAGCCTGAACGTGGATCGGCTCTTCCTATGATGCTGGTGATTTGTTGTCTGTGCGCAGTCTGTTTGGTTGGTCTTACGCACATCGGCGAGGCCTCGGTCAGTCGTGCTCGCGCCGATGCCGTAGCGGATGTTGTTGCCCTCGCAGGAGTTGGTCATGGGCAACTAGGTGCTCGGCAAGTGGCCGAGGCATCACAAGCCGCCTTGTTGAGTTTTGATCAGACTGGACCCAGTGCAATTCAGGTGACGGTTCAACTGGGCAGTGTGCGCTCGACTGCTGCTGCGGATGCTCTCGGAGCCGAATTCCCTGACGAACTCGGAACCGTTGGTAATCCCAACTACCAGAACCAGCCTCGGTAGGATGAGAACGTGAGCGATACTCCTCAGGCACAGAAACAACAAGGCCTAGCAACCGAACCTGAGGTACCGAACCGCCGGCTGGGCTATCGGCGTCAGCGATTCGAAGCACGCAAGGTTCGTCGCCTTGTGCGCCACGTCGACCCATGGTCAATCCTCAAACTCTCGTTGCTTCTGGCCTTGTGCCTGTGGTTAATGCAGATGATTGCGGCGGTGATTTTGTGGACGGTGGCTTCTAACGCTGGAACAATCTCGAGCATTGAGAACTTCGTCAACTCATCGCTCTCCTTGCAAGATTGGTCTTTGGATGGCGAATTTATCTTTCGGCAGTTCGGCCTGGTGAGCTTGTTAGGTTGCCTTGGCCTGGCCGCAGCGGTGGTGATTTCTACTCTGGTTTTTAATCTGATTAGCGACATCATCGGCGGAGTTTGGATCTCGGTGATCGAAGAGGAAACAGCTCGTCCGGTTCGCGAATCGAACCAGTAGTTGTACCTCCGCTAGTGTGACCGTCTCTGTGAGATTCGTTTCGGATCTGACAACGCAGAGGGGCTATAGCTCAGTTGGTTAGAGCGCACCCCTGATAAGGGTGAGGTCGCTGGTTCGACTCCAGCTAGCCCCACGCAGTTTGTAGTGGTACTCCAAGGGAGGAAAATATGCGTGGTCTGCAACGGGCAGTGCTCGCACTGGGCTTGGGGCTGTTAGTCAGTCTGGTAGTTCGGTTCCTTGGAGGAGATGCAACTCCGCCTTCAACTGGTGGATGGCGTGAACTCGAAGGCCCTGAGCTCAGATGAGCAACCAGCGAATTGCTGTGATTGGTGCTGGAATTTTAGGTGCACGAATTACCAGGGAACTCCTCGGACCGCGTGCCTTTGGCCGGCCACAGGAGGTTGCTATCACCACGGTGAGTCGTCGACCTGAGCGATTGAGTGTGCTTCGTAACTCCTTTGGAACGGAGGTGAAGATGCTGATCGATCAGAACGGTCAAGCTCAACTCGATGCCGATGTGACCACTGTGATTGTTGCCCGCGCTGCAGGTGAGCAGTTTGTTGTTGCACATGAGCAGCTCCTCGCTGGCCGTGATGTGGTTACCACTTCGGATGACCCCGTTGAAGTCCAAGAACTCTTAGAACTAGGACCACTGGCGGAATCACTCGGCCGCACCTTGGTGGTTGGTGCAGCATTCGCCCCAGGGTTGTCGTGTTTGTTGGCTAGTCATGCTTCGGGGTTGTTGGACCGTGTAGATGAAATCCACGTAGCTCGCCACGGTGCAGCTGGGCCTGCGTGTGCTGCGCAGCGCCTACGTGCGCTTCGCGGGACAGCCACTGACTGGCGTGACGGAGCCTGGGTCAAGAGGCCCGGATTTTCTGGCCGCGAGTTGTGCTGGTTTCCTGACCCGATAGGGGCCCGTGACTGTTATCGAGCTGCTCTTGCCGATCCCATGTTGTTAGTACCGGCCTTTGCCGGGGTACAGCGAGTAACAGCACGTCTAGCTGCAACACGCAGAGATCGAGCGCTTGCTCCATTCCCGGTTTGGCTTCCGGCCCCGGCTGAAGGCGGAATTGGTGCAGTCCGGGTAGAGCTTCGCGGGGAACGAGCTGGTCAGCGCGAATGGGTGGTCTACGCAGTATTGGATCGACCCGCGGTGGCTGCTGCGGCTACTGCTGCAGTAACCGGGCTCTGGGTTGCGACTAGAACCGCTGCGCCCGGTGCAATGGGTCTTGCTGGCCTTGGCGCTACACAGGAGTTACTCGGCGAATTGGCTCTTCGAGGCGTGCGTGCTGCCGTGTTTGAAGGCTCGGAGGGCTCTGAAGGCTCTGCTGGGCAAGAAAACCAACAAGAATCTGACGCAGAAGCTCAGGTTTTGGCCACGAAGGTCGATACATCTCACCAAGAGTGATATTTGCCGCCACTTTCCGTCTATTTCGGGTCGTGTCAGAAATTTGTTGGGAATTTCTTGGAAAATCGCTCAAGTTCCGCGCGCCTATCTGCCGATACCCCGAGTGTCGACGTTCGACACGGAGGAGATTGAGTCATGGGCGAAACAGTGACACTCAGTTCACAAGCAGGATCAACAGCTGGATCAACTGCAGGTTCAACAGCATTGACACAGCAGCAGGTCACCGCACTTATCGAGGAGCACATGCCCTTGGTGAGTCATGTGGTGTTCCAAGTGGCAGTCAACTTTCCAAGACACGTTGAGCGTGAGGAACTCGCTCGTGCAGGTGCTCTTGGTTTGGTTGAGGCAGCCAAACGTTTTGATGAATCTCGAGGAGTTCCCTTCAATCGCTTTGCTGCGCAGCGAATTCGTGGAGCGATCATCGATGCCGTTCGTGCGGCCGACTGGGCGCCGCGTTCAGTGCGGGCACTTGCTCGCAGTTTGGACCAGGCAGAACTTGATCTGGCTCACCGCCTTGGACGTGCGCCATCTCTTGCAGAGACTGCAAAGGAACTAGATATTTCTCGAGCTGAACTCGACCGCCTTCGGGATCGGATGTTCCGCTCAGTTGTTCTTGCGTTTGATTCCTTGCTCGGGTCCTCTGATGATGCCGAACTCACTCTGGTTGATGTGCTGGCCGATCGCACTGCAGTTGAGCCATCAGAAGAACTTGAGGCTCGGGAACTTCGGGCGTATCTGCGTGACGCAGTTCATCTGCTTCCGGAGCGTCACCGAATCGTGGTCGTCGGATACTTTATTGAAGAGCGCAGTTCAACTGAATTGGCCGCTTTGATTGGTGTAACGGAGTCCCGTGTCTCGCAGATGCGAACCGAAGCGCTTGCGATGTTGAAAGAGGGCATTGAAGCGCAGTATTCGGAGCAAGACTCCGAAGCGACTGGCCTGGTTGCTCGTCGGCGGGCTCAGTATGCATCGTCAATTTCCTCCGCTTCGGGTTGCGGCGAGCGCATCTCGATGGTTTCTGAGGATGCCAATTTAATTCTGGCCTAGTAGCAGTCGGAGCCGTCAGGGGCGAAGCAGTCAGGGGCGAAGCAGATCAACAATCTGCTCATGCAGGAGTCCGTTTGAGGCAATCGCGGAGTAGACACCCGTTGTGCTGGTGTCAGCGCTGCCATCCATGTTGAACGCTGTGGATCCATCTCGAGCAGTGAGTACCCCACCGGCCTCGGGAATAATGACCGTCATCGGGGCGATATCCCACCAAGCCAGCACCGGGTCCATCATGGCTTCAATGCGTCCCGAGGCCACAAGAGCGTAGCCGTAGGCATCTCCCCAGGTGCGCAGACGGGGCCCAGCGGCGGTGACCCTGTCGAACATGTCTGCAGTCCACATGTGAAAGCCGGTGCAAGCTAAGTAGCTGCCATCAAGTTCATCGCGGTCTGATACTGAACAGGGCGTTCCATTGAAGAAACATCCAAGGCCGCGTCCAGCGTAAATGGTTTCACCGAGTGCTGGAAGATTGATAACGCCAATTGCTGGGCCGTGTTCGTCCTCGAGGTACAACAAATTTGAGTAGGTACCCACTCCGTGTGTGAAGGCCTTGGTGCCGTCGATTGGGTCGATCACCCAGCCACGTCCAGAACTGCCGACACGGGCTGCCTCTTCTTCTCCTTGGATCCCATCGAGCGGATAGGCATCCGAGATGAGTTCTCGCAGTAGACGCTCCGCAGCCCGATCCGCTTGGGTGACTGGGGTTCCATCTCCCTTTGCATCGATTGCAAGTTCGGGATGATTGAACCATTCAAGGGTGAGCGCACCTGCCTGCTGAGTCCATCCAACGGCGGTTTGAAGTAGTTCTGCATCAACAGCAGGCATAGTGGAACTCTCTCAGTAGGGGATCTCTTAGGTGTCTGCATACCGTATCGGTCACGAACGGCTGCCGAGACTGCCATGATGCTAGGTACAGAGTGCGTTCCTGTGAGGTACGTGCAGCAGTCACCCCCGGAGAACTTGTGGACCTAAGAACTATTCTTGAATTGTCTGATCATGGGCCCGACACCTTTGTTGGTATTGGGCCTCAGTACCCATGGGGTGGGCTGTACGGCGGGCAGATTGTTGCTCAGGCACTGAGCGCCGCGACGCGAACCGTGGAGGACGAAGACCTTCATGTGCATTCGCTGCGCGCTTATTTTATTCGCCGAGGTGACCATAACGAGCCTGTTCGGTACGAGGTGGATCGCATTCGCAATGGCCGGTCTTTTGCTACCCGGCGGGTCGTGGCTCGCCAGCCAGTTGGAGCAATCTTGAACCTCGAGGCAAGCTTTCAGCGCCTGGAGGTTTCTGACGATATCGAGACCGTTTCGCTGCCTCCTGATGTTCCGCTTCCCTCAGATCTTCAACAGGATTCCTGGAGTCCTGTCTTTGAACGAGCCTTTGTTCCCGGAGAAGCAATCACCGCTGGCGGCAGAGATGGGACCGGCCGGGCCGCAGCATGGCTCAGAGTCTCACAGGAACTGCCAGAAACTGGTCCGTTACATGCGGGCGGCTTGGCATACCTGTCCGATGATCTGCCTACTGATGCCGTGGTTCGAGCTCATCCCGTCAGGCGTGAACCGGACGATGTTTTGCACAAGGTGCTCTTTACGGCCTCGCTTGATCACACCATCTGGTTTCACCGGCCCTTTCGGGCCGATCAGTGGCAACTCCACGACTTCACTTGCCATACCTTCGTTGGTGGCCGGGGTCTAGCGATTGGGCATGTGTTTGCGCTCGATGGAGCGCATCTCGCAACGATTGCTCAAGAAGTCTTATTGCGAGATACCCGCGAGCGGTCATAACCCAGCGGTCATTACCTAGCGGTCATTACCCAGCGTTGCCGGCCTTCGTCAGGAGGCAGTTCACCTTTTGTACAGGTTCGTTCACCAAACGTTTGTCTTCTTGGTGGGTCGCGCGTCACTTTCGTGTTCCAGCATCTAGCACGTGGCGCTGACAACCCCCGACCTTCAGGCGCTCGAGGAACAAGTTCCTCGAGATATTGCGCGAACCGTGACCCGCGGCGACCGCATTTTTCGGACGTTATGTGCCAGCGCCGCAGCAGTCAGCCTGTTCATTATCGGCGGAACTGCCCTGTTCTTGGCTATCAAGTCTATTCCGGCGCTACAGGAGGCCGGTTTAGTCTCGTTCTTTACCACCAGCGTGTGGAACCCAACCGTGGGCGACTTTGGTGTGTTGGGATTGCTCATCGGCACCATCATCATTGCGACGGTCTCACTGCTCGTTGCAGTTCCCTTGGCAATTGGGCTGGCTTTATTTATTAACGAGTATTCCCCGGCGAGGATTCGCCGCATCCTGACCTCTTCGGTTGACCTTCTTGCTGCCATGCCCAGCATTATCTTTGGTATGTGGGGGTTCTTTGCTCTGCAGGCTCCGCTGGTGGGCGTTGCTTCTTGGTTGAACTTGCACCTCAGTGCGATTCCATTCTTCCGGTTATCCGAGCCGGATGCTCCGCTGCTTCGATCGAGTTTTATCGTCGGTACTGTGGTTGCTCTGATGATCGTGCCGATCATCACCTCGGTTTCTCGTGACGTGATGGCGCAATGTCCTCGATCACAATGTGAAGCGGCCTTAGCTCTGGGTGGGTCGCGCTGGGGAATGATCAAAGAAGTCTTGCTTCCCTTTGGGAAAGCCGGAATCACGGGTGCCGTCCTGCTTGGCTTTGGGCGGGCGCTGGGAGAAACCATTGCCGTTGCACTCATCATTGCGTTCACCATTGAAGCGAACCCGTATGTGCTTGAACAGGGTGGCGGTTCTATTGCCTCGCTCATTGCTATCAAGTTCCCCGAGGCACAGGACCTGGAGATTTCGGCTTTGATCGCTGCAGGTCTGGCGCTGTTTGGTATGACGCTTCTTGTCAATCTTGGTGCTCGAGCGATTGTTCGCCGAACACAGATTGCAGCTTGAGGTTGATGTTCACATGAGCCTTCTCGACGAACGCCCCGTAGACGAAACCCCCGTTCCAGAACCACAAGACCCAGAACTCATCGAGGAGCAGGTTCCGTTTCGGCCGCGTGCTCTCGTTCGTAGCGAGCGGATAGAGATCCTGTTGGCAGCCGCTGCCGGTGTGACAGGCAGTGGAGTCATGTGCCTCCTGTTCGACTGGACACATGTGCTGACCTTTGCAATCTGGGCGCTGCTGATTTTCTTAGTATCGATTTACCTGCTGGCTCGTGACAGCCAAAGCCCAATAGTTGCAACTGATCGTTTGATCACCACGTTGGTCTGGACGAGTGGCGGCATTGCCGTAGCAGTGTTGGCCTGGATGCTCGGCTATGTGGTGGTGAAGGGTATCGCCGGGCTGAACTACGAGTACCTGACCTCGGATATGTCCAAGGTGGGGCCTCTCGACGATGGTGGTGGAGTGTTCCACGCACTTGTCGGAACGCTTGAGCAAATGCTGATCGCGTCAGTACTGAGTATCCCGATTGCAATTCTGACTGCGGTCTACCTGCATGAGATTCGTGGCCGTCTTGCCGGAATTGTTCGCTTTGTCATTGATGCCATGAGTGGGCTTCCTTCTATTGTGGCCGGTCTCTTTATCTACACCGTCTGGGTTTTGCAGGGACGAGGCCCCTCGGGCCTAGCTGCTGGCCTAGCACTAGCAATCCTGATGATCCCCACGGTTACCCGCACAGCGGAGGAGATGCTCAAGACGATTGACGATGGCTTGCGTGAATCAGCGCTTGCACTCGGAGCCCCTCAGTGGCGCAGCGTTATGCAAGTCGTGCTGCCGACTGCTCGTTCGGGTCTGATCACGGCATCGATTCTGGGTGTTGCACGAGCAGTGGGCGAGACCGCACCGGTGTTGCTGACGGCTTTTGGTAGTTCCTCAATCAACTGGAGCCCATTCAATGGTCCCCAGGCAGATCTGCCGTTGTACATCTATCAGTTGTTGCGCCAGCCCAACCCGGCGCAGATTGCTCGAGCTTGGTCAGGCGCCTTGGTCCTGGTGTTGCTCGTGCTCATTTTGTTCGTTCTGGCCCGCGTCATTGGTGAACGCGGAGCCAGAGTAAGAGGAGGGTCACGATGACCACAGTTCAATCCCCACAAACAGCCGAGACAACTGCGGCAAACCGTCAGGTGGTGAGCAGTGAAATCCTCCCAGAAGAGCTGCATCCGTCTTCTCGGATCGATGCAACTGACGTCACCTGCTGGTTTGGCAAGCGCAAAGTTCTGGAGCGGTGCACGCTGTCAATGGAACCAGGAGAGGTCACGGCTCTGATCGGGCCCTCAGGCTGTGGCAAGTCGACCTTCTTGCGGTCTTTGAACCGCATGCATGAGCTCGTACCTGTTGCCGCCATTGCAGGCACCATTGAACTTGACGGGGTTGACATCTACTCCGAAGAGATGAGCCCTACCGAGGTTCGATCCCGAATCGGGATGGTGTTCCAGAAGCCAAACCCCTTCCCGGCAATGTCAATTGCTGACAACGTGCTAGCTGGTCTGAGCCTATCCGGGATGTCGAACGAAGATCCTAAGGCGCTTGTGGAACAGTGCCTTCGCCGGGCGGGCCTGTGGGCAGAGGTATCTGATCGCCTCAACGAAGGTGGCATGTCACTCTCGGGTGGTCAGCAACAGCGCCTATGTATTGCGCGTGCACTTGCCGTGCACCCCGATGTGTTGTTGATGGACGAGCCCTGTTCGGCACTCGATCCGATCTCGACTCGAGTTATTGAACAGACGATTCGTGAACTCTGCGAGGAGATCACCATTGTGATTGTGACGCACAACATGCAGCAGGCCCAGCGAGTCAGCGATAAATGTGCCTTCTTTTTGGTGGAATCGATTGGCGACCCGGGGCGCATTGTTGAGGCAGGACCCACGACTCAAGTCTTTGAGAATCCCTCGGATCCCCGCACCTACGATTATGTGACTGGGCAATTCGGATGAAGATCCTGCGTCGGCGGGCGCTTGTTGCTCCAGGTTTTCGGACTGCTTCTGCAATAACGCTTTCAGTGATCGTTGCCGTTTCGGTTTTGTGTACCGGCGTCGCGCATGCAGCTGGACCAACGGTGACGGGCACTGGGTCATCATTTGCTGCGCTGGAGATTGAGCAGTGGAAGAGCGATGTTGCCAACGAATACGACATTGCAATCAACTACCAAGCAGGTGGGTCGACACAGGGTCGACTTAATTATCTGAACGGGACTGTGGACTTTGGGGCATCGGATATTGAGTTCCAGCCTGATGAGCAGAACTTGATTAACAGTTCCTCGCGTAGGGACTTTGTCTACGTGCCCGTCTCGGCCGGCCCACTGGCCTTCATGTTCAATCTGACTGGCCCAAGCGGTCGAATCAGCGATCTGAGTCTGAGCCGCCGCGATGCCTGCAGGATTTTTACGGAACCAGAAATCAAGTGGAACGATCCTTCGATTCAAGCAACAAACCCCGGGGTTGCGTTGCCGGATAAAAAGATCCGCCCTGTGGTGCGAAATGACGGTTCTGGCACAAGTTATGTGCTGAGCGAGTACTGCATCAACGTGGCTGGTGATGTGTGGAATGCCTTCAAGAGCTATGTCGCAAATAATAATCCTGATCAAAACTCCATC
>WLLG01000050.1 GCA_009700815.1 Actinomycetota bacterium | reverse complement strand
GTGCTGGCAGCTTGGGGAGGGGTAGTTCGAGCAGTTCTGGTGATTGGTGACACTCCCCGGCCGAGCAGTTCAGAGGCGATTTCACGGTTACAGGAATTGGGCCTGGTCCCGGTCCTGCTGACCGGAGATAACGCGACGGCTGCTCAGACTTTGGCTGATCAGGTAGGTATCACTCAAGTGATTTCTCGCGTTCTCCCAGAACAGAAGTTTGAAAAGATCAAGGAACTGCAGGAACAAGGAAAAGTGGTGGCGATGGTGGGGGACGGTGTGAATGACGCAGCAGCCCTTGCACAGGCCGACCTTGGGATTGCCATGGGTTCAGGAACTGATGTTGCAATCGCAGCGAGCGACCTCACCCTGGTTCGAAGCGATCTCAACGCAGTAGCAGATGCCCTGCAACTGTCTCGGCGCACGCTCCGAACGATCAAGGTCAATCTTTTTTGGGCATTCGGCTACAACGTAGCGGCCATTCCGCTGGCCGCCGCAGGACTGCTCGATCCAATGATCGCCGGGGCAGCAATGGTGCTGTCGAGTGTGTTCGTACTCAGCAATAGCCTGCGCCTGCGTCGCTTCACCCCTGCCATCTGACTCATACTGACTTCATGAAACTCTCAATCTGGCCGAATGCGCAACAGCCTTGGTCAGAGATTTTGGAACTCACTCAGCATGCGGAACGCACGGATTGGCACGGCGTTTATTTCTGGGATCATTTTATGGGCGACGGTGCAGGCTTTGGCCCTGCAACAACGCCAACGCTGGAATCATCAGCCGTGCTTGCAGCTCTCGGTGCGCTCACCGAGCGATTGAGGATTGGCTCGCTTGTCTTTGCGAACACTTTTCGCCATCCAGCCGTCCTAGCGAACTGGGCGGCCGCGGTTGACATTGTGACAAATGGGCGACTCGTTGTGGGCCTTGGTGCTGGATGGCAACACAACGAGCATGAGCAATATGGCATTGAGCTCGGCAGTCCAGGTGAGCGAATCGAGATGCTCGAGGAAAGCTGTCAAGTGCTCAGGCGACTCTGGCAGCAGCCAGAGAGCAGTTTCTCGGGAAAGAATTATCAGTTGGATCACGCACTCTGTGAGCCCAAACCGCTGCAGCCGCACCTTCCTGTGCTGATCGGGGGCAAGGGGGACCGAATGTTGGGTGTAGTGGCCCGTCAGGCAGACGAGTGGAACATGTGGGGATTGGCGGATGCAATCTCTGAGCGCTCCATGGTTTTGGAGAAGAAATGTGATCAAGTCGGCCGCGACCCAGCAACGATTCTGCGTTCTGCTCAAGCACTCATCATGGTGACCGATGATGCTCGGGCCGCGGCGGAATTTATAGAAAGGGTGTCACCAAGAGCAGCTATCGCTGGTCCGGTCGAGCGGTTTGTCGAGGAGGTGCAGCGGTGGGCTGCAGTCGGTGTCACCGAGGTAATCGTTCCAGACATGGCTCTAGGCCGAGGCTCGCAGCGCCTCGAGAACATTGATGCACTCCGCGCCGCTGTACTCTGAAAGCATATGAGTACTGCTTCAGCTGACGAGGTCTCACCCGCAGACCCGCCGCCCACTCACGATGCAAAAGATCGTCGGACCCGGGTGATTGCTGGAGTAGTGACGCTGGTTGTCCTTGTGATTGTGTTCGCAGGAATCCTGCCCAAGTTTGGCAACTATGCCGAGGCCTGGGACTTGATCAAGGACATGACGAAAGAACAGCTAGCAGTACTTGCTAGTTCCGTGATCTTCAGCATCATGGTCTATGTCTTTCCCTTTCAGGTCTCACTCCCAGGCTTGAGGTACTGGCCAGCGTTCATGATCCGTCAGACCTCATTTACGATCAGCAACGCAGTGCCTGCTGGTGGAGCAGTCGGCCTTGGCGTTCAGTACGGAATGTTGGCCCAGGCTGGTTTCAGCGGAGCCTCTGCGACTGCGGCAATCGGAATTACCAGCGTGTTCAATCTCATGATCACTCTGGCGCTTCCGGTACTCGGAGTGCTGGCCTTGCTCTTTGTCGGGACACCAACGAGTGCTCAGGTGTTTGGAGCGCTAGCGGGACTCTTGGCAATCGCTGCGATGGTCGGATTTTTTGTTGCGATCCTGCACAGCGAGGAGAACGCCAGAAAACTTGGTAACCGCGCAGATATCTGGATTGCCAAAGTAATGACCCGCTTTCATAAAGCGGCTCCGGCGAGTGTCACCGATCAACTGGTGGCGTTTCGCGATTCAACAGTCGAGGTAGTCACAGCACGTTGGGCGCTTCTCACGGCCACCAATTTTTTGCAGCAGTTCGCCCAATTTGGAGTGCTACTGGTTTCGCTGCGGATTGTTCAGACAGGACAATCCACCGAGATAGCCGTAGCCGCAGCCTTTGCTGCTTTTGCGCTGGCCCGCCTCGCTGCATTTATCCCCGTGACTCCAGGTGGTCTCGGAACGGTTGATGCCGCTTTGACGGGTCTGCTTGTGGCCTTTGGTGTGAGCAACACCGATGCGCTCGCAGCAACGCTCTTATGGCGTGCAGCGAGTTGGATTCCTCAGGTCCTTTTGGGTGTCGTGACCTTCCTGATCTGGCGGGCGCGCTCAGGAAAGATGAAGGCAGCGCTAGCCGCCAAAGCTGAAAGCATCGGGAATCTGAGCTAGGCGGGCAAGAGCGCTTCGCTCGAGGTAGTCCTCGCGGGGAATCTCAATGATGCCGAGCGAGGCCAGATGTGGCGTTAACCACTGCACATCGATCAGCCCGTTCTCTGGTCGATTCCCAGCCACGGTCATGTGCTCGACTAGTCCGACGAGCGCTGCCTTTGAGGCGTCGGTGCGATGATGAAACATCGACTCTCCGGCGAACAGTCCGCCAATACAGACCCCGTAGAGCCCCCCGACTAGCTCATCCTCGAACCAGGTCTCGACGCTATGGGCCCAACCAAGTCGATGTAGCCGCTGATACGCAGTCAGAATCTCGCTGTTGATCCACCCGTGTGGACGAGCAGGATCACCACAGGCCTGCATCACTGAATCGAACGAGGTGTTGATCCGGATCTCGAAGCTGCGCATGGAGCGGGTGAGTGAACGGCTGATATGCAGTCCGTCAAGGAGCAACACCCCACGAGGATCTGGCGACCACCAAGCAATCCGAGACCGTCTCCCTAACGGCATTGGAAAGAGGCCGTGCCTGTAGGCAGCCAACAACG
Source organism: Actinomycetota bacterium (assembly GCA_009700815.1). Classification (GTDB taxonomy): domain Bacteria; phylum Actinomycetota; class Acidimicrobiia; order Acidimicrobiales; family Microtrichaceae; genus IMCC26207. The sequence continues at coordinate 6,951 of WLLG01000050.1, read as the reverse complement.
TGCCGGGCTTGAGGTCACCACCAACTGCCACACGGCCGTCTTGGTCAGCCTCTTGCACGGGCGGGAACACCCAAGCGGAATCCGGTGGTTCAGTGGGCACGACTCAAGATGCTAAGCCTTCTTGGCGTAGTCGTAGAAGCCTTGGCCTGATTTGCGCCCAAGTTGCCCCGCGGACACCATGCGCCGAAGCACGGGAACTGCTGCGTAGTTCGGGTCACGGAACTCGGTGTAGAGGGCGTCAAGGATGGACACAGAGGTGTCAAGGCCGACTAGGTCAAGTAGCGCAAGCGGCCCCATCGGGAAGTTGCATCCGCCCTTCATGGCCGTGTCGATGTCTTCTGCAGAGGCGGTTCCAGCCTCCAACATGCGTACTGCGTTATTGAGGTAGGGGAACAGCAGAGCGTTGACGATGAAGCCTGCGCGGTCTGTCACCTCGACGGCATTTTTCCCGCAAGCTTCGGCGAATGCCTTGGCCTCGGCAACCGTCTCTGCTGATGCAGTAAGTGGAGCAATGATTTCTACGAGCGACATCGCTGGTGCTGGATTAAAGAAGTGAACACCAAGCACTTTGTCAGGCCGGTGCGTAGCCATTGCCATTTCAATCACTGGCAAGGTCGAGGTGTTGGTTGCCAAAATGGCCTCGGGCTTAACGATGCTGTCGAGCTCTTCAAACAGTGCTCGCTTGATCTCTAGATCCTCAACAACTGACTCGATTACAAGATCACAATCAACGAGGGCGCCAAGGTGATCCGTTGCGCTCACGCGTGCGCGAACAGCATCGGCATCGGCCTGTTCGAGCTTGCCCCGCTCAACCTGCTTGGCAAGAGACTTCTCAAGTGAGGCCACCATCGAATCTGCTGAGGCTTGCTGTCGAGAGCGCAGCACAACTTCAAATCCGGCCTTCGCTGCAACCTCGGCGATGCCCGAACCCATAATGCCTGAACCAAGAATTCCTACACGTTGAATGGTCATGGAGGAGAGGCTAGTCACGGCAACCGACCCGGCTGCAAGTCTCAACGTGCGAGAATTACGAGGTGTCTGATCTGAAGGATGAATTATGAATGGAACATTGGCGCTCGTCGGTGGCGAGGAGTTCACCGAAGCATGCAGTTTTGACGCTGCACTTCTTCAAGGAGTGCAAGAGGTGTTGCTCCTCCCAGCGGCCCTTGCCTACGAAAACCCTGGTGAGGTCATTGAAAGGGCGCAGGCCTATTTCGCCACGTTTGGCGTGGGCGTTCGAGTTCTCGATGTCTATCGCCGAGCTGAGGCCATGGAACCACTTCCAAGCGAACTCGCTTCTGCAGCACAGATGCTCTATCTCACAGGTGGTTCACCGATGCATCTGCGCTCGGTTCTCAAAGACACACCTTTGCTCGATGGCATGATTGCTGCTTGGCAAGCTGGCGCCACCATTGCTGCGGCCGGAGAAGCTGCCTCGGTGTTGTGTAGTCACATGGTGGACAGTCGCGGTGGGGCATTTACCATTGGCCTTGACCTGATCAACACCATGACAGTGATACCTCGTTATAACCAGTGGTCGCCAGAGAAGTGGCATCGTACGGTGGACCTTGCTCAGCAGGGGCTTGCAGTGGTGGGCATTGACGAGGCTACGGCGCTCATCCGGTCACCCGAAGGAGTTTGGAGCGTAGAAGGCGCGGGCAGCGTTCATGTGTTTAGAGATGGCTCTCGTGCCGAAATCTCTCTTCTCAGCGCTCATCTCACGCTGTAAATCAACTCACCCGGTAGCTCAGGTACGGTCTAACTCAGGTCTCGTTGATTGTTACCGAGTTGATGATCACTGCTTTGCTGGGCTCTTGGGACGGAGTGCTGAGAGCGCCGATGGTGTCTACAACTTCGGTGCCTTCAGTCACTTGACCAAAGAACGTGTACAGCGGCTGAAGCTGCTTGCCGCCACCGGGTAGGACAACAAAGAACTGACTGCCGTTGGTGTTCGGCCCAGCGTTTGCCATTGCGAGCGAATAGTCGGTGTAGGCGTCAGAAGACTTGGGGAGTTCGTCTTCGAACTCATAGCCGAGGTCGTTATTCCCCCAGGGTGCGCCGTCGCCGTCACCAGCTTGAATCACGAATCCGGCAACGATTCGATGGAACGGAACACCGTCGTAATAGTGATATCGGCTCAGCACCACAAAATTATTGACCGCCTTGGGCGCAACAGCGGAGTCGAGCTCTGCAGTAAAGGAACCCTCAGTAGTGTCGAAGGTGGCTGTGTACTTGGCCCCAGCTTTGAGACAATCGGGTGGAGGGCCGGCAAATACCTGAACTCGTTCAGCTGAGCCATCAGCAGGTGGACAGGTTGTGGGCTCGGTCAGGGTTGCACCGGCAGGCGGATCGGGAAGCACAGCGGCCTCGGCGCCTGGATCGCCCGCAACAGAAGTGGTGCTTGAAGAATCAGCCGCCGCATTTCTCTTAGGAGAACTAGCGGTCTCGTCTGAGCTCTTGCCAGTGAGCAGAACAACGGCACCGATGAGAATCAGTACTGCAAGAACCCCCCCAACAATGCTCAGAATTTTGCGCTTGTGCGCCTTAGATTCGAGCTCTGCTTGGGCCGCATTCAACCGATTGCGATGCTCTTGCTGCCGGGCGTGTTTCTCTGCGTTTGTTCCCACGGCGAACAAGAGTAGCGAATCTGAGCTGTAGTGAGCAGCTTGCCCAGTGTTAGCGTTTGCACCGTGGCACTCCTAGTACAAAAGTTCGGCGGAACCTCCGTGGCCGATCCAACTCGGATCCGTGACGTAGCTGATCATGTTGCGCGCTGCCGTCGTCGCGGTGACCAGGTAGTGCTCGTGATCTCGGCAATGGGAAAAGAGACAGATGAACTGCTTCGGCTAGCCCACGAGGTATCCGAGATCCGCCCGGGCAGAGAGATGGACATGCTCATCACTGCCGGCGAACGTAAAGCAGTGGCCTTAGTCTCAATGGCCCTGCATGCAGCGGGAGTTGATTCCGAGAGCTACACCGGCAGCCAGGCTGGGTTTCTGACTGATACCAATCACACGAACGCCAAGATTCTGGAAGTGAATGCTGATCGAATCCGAGAGGCGCTCGCAGCCGGCCGGGTTCCCGTTGTTGCTGGCTCACAGGGCATGTCGACTGATCGCGACGTCACTTTTTTAGGGCGCGGTGGTTCAGATACCACTGCTGTTGCCCTCGCAAAGGTGCTCGGTGCCGATGCATGTGAGCTCTACACCGACGTGTCAGGTGTGTTCACCACCGACCCACGCGTCGTAGATACCGCCCGCAAGATACACCGCATCTCTTTCGATGAGATGCTCGAAATGACTGCAGCAGGCTGCCCCAAACCGGCCATGCGCTCAGTTGAATTTGCCCACCGTCATCGGGTGCCCCTGCATGTGAGATCTGCATTTACATGGGAGGTCGGCACCTGGGTTACTGAAGAGGATCCGAATATGGAAGAAGCAGTTATTCGTGCCGTGGTTGCTGACTTGTCCGAGGCCAAGGTCACAGTCACCGGGGTGCCAGACCGTCCCGGAATCGCTGCGAACTTGTTCCGGCGTTTGGCTGATGCAGATGTGAACGTTGACATGATCGTGCAGAATGCATCGGAGGGAGGCGTCACGGATATCTCGTTCACTGTTCCGCGACTCGAACTCGATCAGGCACTGCAGATTTGCGAGGATAAGCGTGCCGAGATTGGAGCGGAGCACGTCACTTCTGGGCAAAGCATCGCCAAGGTGAGCGTGATTGGCGCTGGTATGAAGTCCAATCCTGGGGTTGCGGCGACAGTGTTTGAGACCCTTGCGAACCATGAGGTCAATATTGAGATGATCTCGACCTCGGCCATCCGGATCTCTTGTGTCATCGCTCATGATCAAGCTGACCGAGCGGTTCAGGTCTTGCACGATGTTTTTGAACTCGAAAAAACCGAGTTCTAGTCACTCCGAGGCTATTAGTCGCTAGCAAGTACAGAGATGACTTGATCGGCAAGAAGGCGCCCGTTCAGTGTCAGGACTAGTCGGTCTGCTTGATAGGTAGCGAGACCATCATTGAGTAGACGTTCGGTGCGGTGATCTCGGGGAGCCAAGTGCGGTGGCAAACCTTCGGCAAGGCGGATACCCAACATCAAGTCCTCGAGGTGTCGCTGCTCAGGGGTGAGTCGCTCCGAACCGGATATCGGGGAGGCTCCTCGGCTTAATGTTTGAGCCCAAAGCTTTGGGTCATCAAGGTTCCACCAGCGACGCCCGTCAAGGTGTGAGTGAGCCCCAGGTCCAATTCCCCACCAGTTGTGATTTCGCCAGTACAACAAGTTGTGCTGGCACTGAGCGGAAGGGTTCGCTGCCCAGTTCGAGATTTCATACCAGTTGAAACCTGCTCGCTGCAATGCAGCCTCCGCAGCAAGGTATCGATCAGCGGCCTCATCCGATGAAGGAGTCGGCAGTGCGCCGCTGCGAACCCTGGCCGCCAGCTTGGTACTCGGCTCGATGCTGAGTGCATACGCGCTGAGGTGATCAATCTGGGTGGACAGCGCTGCTTCTAAGGTGAGCGAGAAGTCCTGTTCGGTCTCGCCGGGGGTGCCGTAGATCAGATCCAAGCTGATGTGATCAAACCCAGCAAGACGCGCTTCGCTGACTGCCTGTAGTGACCGCTCAGGATCATGGGTACGGTCGAGAAGTTGCAATATGCGGGGCTGGATGCTCTGCATGCCGAACGAGACCCTGGTTGCTCCACGATGTCGGAGTCGTTCGAGTTGGCCAGGCGCAAGTTCGTCCGGATTCGCCTCGACCGTTACCTCGATGTCTCGCTCAACCTCGAAACGATCGACGATTGCAGAAAGAATGCGTCCAAGTTGCTCAGCGCTCAGCAGGGTTGGAGTGCCTCCGCCAAAGAAAATGCTGTGAAGCGCAGGTCGATCTTGGCCTAGGGATTCATCAGCAAGGGCAATTTCGGAAAGCACACCCTCGAGGTACTGCTCAATCGGGTCGGAGTGAATCTGAGCAGAGCCAGACTGCTCACTCAAGGTATAGGTGTTGAATGCGCAGTATCCGCACCGTCGAGAACAGAACGGGACATGGATATACATGCCGAGCGGGGTAGTGGCCATTATCTGAGTCTGTCACTGCAAAGCGGAGAACTATCCTGTGGAGCTATGAGTTTTTCTTCCGCCCCCAGTTTCGGCATCTTCGGTGCGACAGGCCAAGTAGGCAGCGTCATGCGCACTCTGCTGGCACAACGTCAGGTTCCCGTCGGTTCGATCCGGTTTTTTGCATCCTCACGCTCGGCAGGTTCTTATCTGCCTTGGGGCGATGGTCAGGTGATTGTTGAAGACACTGCGACTGCAGATTTTTCTGGCATCGACATTGCGCTGTTCTCCAACGGTGCAACTAGCTCACGTGAGTTTGCCCCGCAGGTCGCAGCTGCCGGCGCAATCGTCGTGGATAACTCCTCTGCGTGGCGTATGGACCCGCAGGTTCCGCTTGTGGTGGCCGAGGTCAACCCGCAGGCGCTCAAGAGCCTTCCCAAAGGGATTGTGGCCAACCCAAATTGCACCACTATGGCGGCGATGCCAATCCTCAAGCCCCTCGATACCGAGGCAGGCCTTATTCGGCTAGTCGTGAGCACCTATCAGGCAGTTTCGGGAGGTGGACTAGCAGGAGTCGAGGAACTAGCTAGTCAAATCGCAGCTGGTAGCGACCGGGCTAGCGAACTCACCTACGACGGCCAAGCCATTGAGTTTCCAGCTGCTGTGAAGTTTGCTCGCACCATCGGATTTAATGTCATTCCCTTGGCCGGATCAGTGGTCGAGGATGGATCCGAAGAAACCGATGAGGAACAGAAGCTTCGCAACGAAAGTCGCAAGATTCTTGATCTTCCAGAGCTTCGGGTCTCGGGAACCTGTGTTCGTGTCCCCGTCTTTACTGGTCACTCCTTGTCGATCAACGCTGAGTTCGCCCGGCCCATCAGCGCGGAGCGTGCCCGTGAGGTGCTTGGCAGTGCCCCCGGTGTGGTGTTGAGCGAAGTGCCAAACCCACTCGAGGCTGCCGGTGCGGACCCGTCCTTTGTAGGGCGGGTCCGCCAGGATTCCTCAGTGGAAAACGGTTTGGCACTCTTTGTCTCGAACGACAACCTGCGCAAAGGCGCAGCGCTCAACACCATCCAGATCGCAGAGTTGCTGAGTTAGCTCAAGCCGGAGGATTTGTTACGTAGCGGTCGGCCGCCTCAGCGAGCGATAGCCCCATCTGGTTGGCTAGCGAAGCGACCCAAGCAATGACATCACCGAACTCATGCAGCTGCTGTTCGGGAGTGCCTTTGCGAACTGCCTGAGCAAGTTCGCCAACCTCTTCGCACAGCCAAGCAACCGTTGCGGGTATTCCCCGCTCTTGGTCTGCCTCGCCGTAGAGCTCTTGCATCAACTCTTGAAAGGCCGAGATCTCCATACCGAGACGTTATCCCGGCCCGAGATCCAACGAATTCAGGAGCGCATAAAGACTTGCACGGTGAAGACGGTTCGCTGGCCGTTACAAGTTCCCCAGACGGCTCCGGCCCCCATTGAGGTGAAGCTTCGGTCCAAGATGTTGGCACGGTGACCGGGAGAGTTGAGGTAAGCAGCGTGGACCTGCTCGATGCTGCCGCCTCGGCCGACGTTCTCACCTAGCTTGCGCCACTCGGGAGGTGCGCCATCAGAGAGCGTGGAGTGATGAATGTTGCATTCATTGCGCAGTTGCACAGCCCAAGCATCAGCCTTCAGATTCAAAGTGACATGTTCGGTGAGCGTTGGGAGACCGTTTTGAGCTCGGGTCCAGTTCACTGCGCCGATCACGGCGAGGCGGTCTGAATCACTTGATTCACAAGAAGAAAGTGTGACTGCGCCAAGGGCCAGAGCAAGAAGGGCCATGATGAACCGAAAGGTGGTTCCTCGAGAAACTCGAGCTCCTCTGGGAGTTGTGGGGGCGGGGGTGCCGATCATGAATTAGT
>WLLG01000005.1 GCA_009700815.1 Actinomycetota bacterium | reverse complement strand
GCTACGAACTCGACGAAGCCACGCTGGCTGATGGGTCGATCCTTGATGACCACTTCAGCGCTATGGGTGGCTGGATTGCCTCAACATTGGTGCGGCTCGGTGACCTGAACTTTGAGTTCTTGCCGCCGCTCGAGAAAGACGAAGCCTGAGCCGAAGGGCAGCCTAAGCCGCAGGGCATCAGGGCAGCCTAAGCCGCAGAGCGGCAGAGCAGAGATCAGAGCGTGACCGCAGCCGCTAAGTCATCTTTGAAACTCGACTGATCGAATCTCGACCAAGCTGCAGAGCAGTTCTGCAAATCTTTGAGAGCTTCACGGCGGAGGTGTTCTGAGATTGACCCTGCTAGCAGCGCTGTGCGGCCACCCGCATCGACTCCCGCTAACCCAACCAACTCGATCTGCACTGCGTGATCTTGTTGCCGGCCAAGAACGTTCTGCAGTTTTCGAAGCCGAGTAACTAGCTCTGACACGGCGGGTTCGCTCAGGAGCGGCGCATAAGCAGCAAGCCCATACCGCAAGGCTTTGGCGCGCTTGCGAAGCCTGTGCCAATCACTGACCTCGTTTGATTTCCTCGCAGCGCGGCCAGCTGATCGGACCTTTCCGAACTGCCTCAGGATGGTTGCCTGGGCAACCACTACTGATGGTCGAAGGGCGTCTTTGCCGGGGTCATCTCCGCCGATCCGGTGCACTGACCCCACCACCTGCCACAAGCGCAGCATTGCCTGATATTTGGCAGCTTCTCCCCCCGCTGGGTCGATGCGACCTGCCAAATCGGCAAATGCACCCGACCTGTTGCGCAGCAGAGCAGCTCGCAACTCCTGGGACTCAAAGGATTGCTGCCCGTCATCAACTACAACGCCAACAGCCCGACACAGCCGGGGCAACTCCTCAAGCAGAACGTCAAGATCTCGAACCCGAGAGGTCACTCTTCCGAACTCTGCGAGTTGCACGAGCAATTCCTTGCGCTGCGCACCCGGAAACACTGACCTGCCAGAACTCAGCAGCGACCGGGCTCGTCGTAGAGATACTCGGTAGTCATGCAGTTGCTCAGTATCAAGGTCGCTCAAGACGCCGGCTTCAAAGCTGCGAAACTGCTGCAGATTGTCTGCTAGCAACAGCGCCAGAACCCTGGCAGCGGGCTGCTGACGATCCTCGACTCCCAACGACCAACGGACACCTTGTCCCGACAACGCTTCCGCTGCGGGACCGACGCCAAAAACTGGATCGCTTAACTCAGGTTCTAGCGAAACGTCCATCTAGAGAGTCTCGCAGTTAGCGACAAGCGCTGCTAGCAAATCAGGGACAAGCGCTGCTAGCAAATCAGGTGAGATTGGCAGCAGGCACCGCATCAACCTCATCATCGCCAAATGATGTGGCTTGCTTCTTGGAGTAGACGATGCTGGCAACCACGATGACCACAGCAACTGCAGCAATCAAGAAGCGGGCGTTGTTATTTTCCATGGCGATAATCGCCGGGAGGATGAGCAGGGCAACCAAGTTCATCACCTTGATGAGCGGGTTGATAGCAGGGCCGGCGGTGTCTTTGAACGGATCACCGACAGTGTCACCAATGACTACTGCAGTGTGGACATCTGAACCCTTACCACCAAGGTTGCCCTCTTCGATGTACTTCTTGCCGTTATCCCAGGCGCCACCAGCGTTGGACAAGAAGTTCGCCATGAGTGCACCAACAACGATGGTCGCAGCTAGGTAACCACCAAGCGCAAAGGCGCCAAGCCCGAAGCCGATTGCGACGGGCATCAACACAGCAAGCAGTGCCGGTGTGGTGAGTTCACGAAGCGCAGCACCGGTACAGATATCAATGACGGGGCCATAATCAGGCTTTTCGGTGTAGTCCATGATTCCTGGCTTCTCGCGGAACTGCCTGCGCACTTCCTGCACCACGGTTCCAGCCGTGCGGCTCACTGCCAAGATGGCCAGCGAGGAGAACATGAATACAACGGTTCCGCCAACAAGAGCGCCAGCAAAGACCTTGGGGTCTGCAATGTTAATTGCCACTGCATTGAATGCGGCCTCAACGTTCTCGGCTCGCAGAACTGCACCAATCTTGGTATCGGCCGAGGCTGCGATGGTCTCACGGAATGAGGCAAAGAGTGCCACAGCCGCAATCACTGCGGACCCAATGGCGAAGCCCTTGGTGACTGCTTTCGTGGTGTTACCCACGGTGTCAAGGCCATCAAGGATGGTCTCGGTCTCACCGTGGAACTCGCCTGCCATCTCGGCGATGCCCTGAGCGTTATCAGCAATCGGGCCGAAGGTGTCTTCTGCCACCACGATTGCAGTTGTAGCCAACATGCCAATGCCCGTGAGCGCAACTAGGTAGAAGGCAAACAGTGTGCTTCCTCCGCCAAGTCCGAGTGCAACCAGAATCGCTGCGGCAATTGCCACTACTGCCCACACTGCAGATTCCATACCACTCGAGATACCAGACAGCACCACGGTGGCTGGTCCCGTCCGGCCAGATTCCGCAATGTCACGAACAGGCTTGAACTGACTCGAGGTGTAGTACTGCGTAATGCGACTCGCAACCTGACCGAGCACCACGCCACCGAGGATTGCAACGAACATCCTCAGACCGACATGGTCGACAGAGGAACCTCGTGGGTCACCCACATACAGGAATGCCAGAGCGGCCGCACCAAAGAGTGAGAGCACTGAGGCCACGTTCAGGCCGCGGTTGATTGGCTTGAGGGCATCCGTCTCACCATCGCGTGCCTTGACCATAAAGATCGAGATGAGAGAGGCCAAGAGTCCAACTGCCATCATCGCAAGAGGAAAGATCAGCCCCTTCGCAGCGTTGTTACCGTTAATGCCAATGGCCCTGAATGCCGTGACACCCAGAATGATGTTTGCAACGAGTACTACGCCGAAGGACTCAAAGAGGTCCGAAGCCATGCCGGCGCAGTCGCCCACGTTGTCGCCCACGTTGTCAGCAATAGTTGCTGGGTTACGCGGGTCATCCTCGGGAATCCCTGCTTCGATCTTTCCAACCAAGTCAGCACCGACATCGGCAGCCTTGGTAAAGATGCCGCCTCCGACTCGAAGGAACAGCGCCAGAAGCGAACCGCCGAATCCAAAGCCAATCAAGATTGACGAAGCGGTGTTCTGAAAGATCATGACGATCAGCGTTGCGCCGAGGAGACCAAGTCCAGCAGTAAACAGCCCGACTGTTCCACCGGCACGGAAGGCAACCTGAAGGGCGTCATCCATGCGGCCGGTCTTTGCTGCTGCTGCGGTGCGCACATTGGCGCGGGTGGCGAGCCACATTCCCAAGAAGCCAATAAACCCAGACGCCAGCGCACCAGTAAGAAACGCCAGGGTGCGGAACAGTCCGGCGTTGATTCGATCAAGGCCCTCGTTGGTTGATTCATTGATGATCTCGGTAGAGGTCACAAAGATCACCGCGGCCAGCGGAACCACCATCAACAGAATCGTCTTGAACTGCCGCTTGATGTAGGCCATCGCACCCTCTTGGATGGCCTCGCCGATCTCGCCCATCTTTTCGGTTCCTGGGTCCTTGGCCAGCACGCTGCGCATCATGAACCATCCTGCGATCAGGGCGATGAACGATACAACCACGCAGAAAATCAGCAAGTACCACTCTTGGCTGCCGAGTGTGAACACCTGAAAGGTGCCTTCTGTCCTCATGGCAAGAACTTGTGGAAGTGTCGATTGAAGCGGCATGAAAAGAACCCCCAGGGGTCAAAGAACGGATGATGACAGCTGAGTAGAAAAGGGTTTCTACTCAGAAACTCAGAGAAGTCCACCGGAGAATGAGCTCCGCGTCAAAAGAAGGACTTCGAGATACTAGAAGCAGTTGCGGCGTGTAGCGACTTCTTAGACCTCAACAGAGGTTTTGCTCTTGCGCTTTGATCGAACAACCTCGATCAGAATTGGCAGAATCGAGATGCCAACAACCATCAATAAAGCTATTTCTATGTGATCTGCGACTAGCGGAATGTTGCCAAGGAAGAATCCGAGCAGAGTCACTCCGACACCCCACAAGAGACCGCCAATCAGGTTGTACCGAAGAAACACCCGGTACTCCATCTTGCCGGCACCAGCGACGATCGGGCAGAAGGTGCGGATCACCGGGACGAAACGTGCCAGCACAATCGCTCTGGGTCCGTGGACATCGAAGAAGTTCTGAGCCTTCTCAAGATGCTCATGCTTAAAGAACCGTGAGTCGGGACGCTTAAAGAGAGCAGGCCCTGTCTTGTTGCCGAAGGCATACCCAACCTGATCTCCTGCAACAGCGGCAATGAACACACCAATCAGGACCACCCAGATGTTGAGGTGAACTGCATCCGCCCCCGCTTGGTGGACCAGCGTGCCCGCAGAAGCCATGCCAGCAATAAACAACAGGGAGTCGCCGGGCAGAAAGAAACCGATCAACAGCCCTGATTCGGCAAAGATGATTCCAAAAAGCAGAATGTACCCGCCACTTCGAAGGAGCTTTTCTGGGTCAAGCGCTTCCAGTAGTGCAGTTACAACTGCCAAGGTGTTCACGACTTATGAGGATACAACCTTGCCTAGGGCTTGGCTGTAGCTCCCTCGGCAACGAGTTTGGCCGAGGCCTGCGAAATAAGCACTCGTGCCTCTGCAACTAGGGCTGCATAGCCAGCTAGGTCCGAAGCCTTGAGTCGCTCATCTGCTTCGGTGAACTTCTGATCAGCCTGTGCAATCAGTTCGGTTGCAGAGAGTTCCTCGCCGGAAGGAACCGTGGTAGTGCTGCTTCCAGGATCGGAGTTGGTTGATGGCACTGTTACCGACGGAATAACAGCAGCCCCGTCAGGCTTCGAATCAACAAGGTCTGCTAGCGCCTGCTCCACGCTGTCTCCAAAGCCCACCGAATCGCCAGAGACCATCACGACCTTCTTGACAGTGAACCGGGTGCTCTCCTCTTGTGCTACGTAAATTGGTCTCATATAGACCAGTGAGTCACCCTGCGGCAGGATCAAAATGTTGCCATAGCGCATAGTGGAACCAATCTGACCAGTCAGGGTTTGGTACTCGGTCACGGGCCCGTACGTAACCATCTTGCGATTTGCCTGAACTGGTCCATCGACGCTGTTGTTGCGCTCGGTCTTGCCATCTGCAGAGGCAACCATCACGATTTCTTCAAGCTTGCCGTAGTTATCGGGGTCATTTCGAGCGATCATCACCGAGGTGAGGTTTCGGCCTGTTCCATCTCCCGAAGAGAGCACAAACGGGCGGGTCAGCACGAACTGAGCAGTCTCTGCTGAGCCGATTTTTAGCTCCTGGTAATAGGGGTCAATCGCTGTTTGAGCCTCGGCAGACGCACCGGAACTGGTATCTGCCTGCACTGCTCCAGCACCTCTATCAGAGGGCTGCTGTGCCACCACCCACCGGTCGCTGTTGTTAAAGAATGTCGAGGGGTCCGTCTGGTGGTAGCGCCCCCAAGCAACAGTCTGAGTCTTGAACATGAACTCCGGATAGCGGAAGTGCTGCTTGACTGAATCGGGAATTTTGGAGGTAAAGAGGCCTGGGAAGGCTTGAGCGTAGGCCTGAATAATGGGATCCGTCTGGCCTCCGTACAACTCATCAGTCAGGTAAAGCGTTACGGAACCATCGTAGGAATCAACAAGTGCCTTGGCCGAATTGCGGATGTAGTTGAAGGTGCCCGAGGTACCCGCTGACACTTCAGCGGCATTGACGCTTTGAGCGTAGGGATAATGGCTCGTCGTCGTGTAAGCATCGACGATGTACTGCACACGTCCATCTCTCAGAATCGGATACGGGTCTTGGTCCAGCTCCAAGAACGGCGCAATCTCTCGGACTCGATCTACGACATCGCGGTTGTACACGATCTTCGAAGAGTCAGTGACGCTGTCAGAAATCAGCGGTTCAATCTCTCCAAACCGAAGGGCAAATGCGGCCTTACGAATGGTGGAATCAACTGGTACGCCATCTTTCCCGCTGTATTCCGTCGTGACGTTGTCCGAACTCAGCTCGGTCTGCTTCGTACCTGTGATGGCATAGCCAGACATCCCCTCACCCACATAGATCTCTGGTTGATCCAACTCTGGAGCGTCGGTTGACTCAGGCGGAATTCCTTTGACTAAGAACACGGGCTCGCCGCGATCGTTGGCCTCGTTTGCCGGGGCCAGGGCGGCGGCATAGCCGTGGGTGAATACAAGGTGGAGTTTCTCCCAAGTCGGATTGGTTACGCCGTCAAGGTTTAACTCTCTCGACGTGATGACCACCGGGGTGCGCTTGCCAGCTATGTCATAGCGATCAACGTCAACATCTAAGAAGCGGTAGTACTCACGCTCCACCTGCAAGTCTTGAATCGTGGGGAGCACAATCGTCGGATCCAAGAGGCGCGCATTCGCCATGTTGGTTTGCTCAGACTTTGCCGCCTCTGCAGTCAACTTCGGCTCGTAGTTGAAATCCACCTTACCGACAGCGCTCAGGTCGAGTGCTGTTCGTGTTGCGCTGATATTTCGCTCGATATATGGCTTCTCTTTGGCAAGTTCTGCAGGCTCAACCTGAAAGCGCTGAACAAATGCGGGATAGATGCCACCGGCAACAATTGCAATCAAAGCCCAAAGGCCCAAGATGATGACCGGTAGGGCCCATCCCTTGCGCCTGATGTTCACCAGCAACATCAATCCAGCAAAAATCGAAATCAGAATCATCAACTGGATAGCGGGAAGGGCAGCCGAAATATCGGAGTAGCCAGCACCATCGAAGGATGACCCAGATGAAGTCAGTAGTTCGAAGCGTTGCAACCAATAATCCAGCGCCTTCGTGAACGCAGCAAGGGCGAGCAGCACAGAGAGCTGAGCCTTGGCAGGCTGAGTAACGCGCTCGCCCATGGGGTGAACTCGAATCGCCCCGTTTAGGTAGTGGACGACTGCAACGACCACAGCGGTGACAATGAGGAATCCAAACATCCAGTCCACGACCGAAGACAAGAACGGCAGCTTGAACACGTAAAACCCAATATCGACACCAAATTCTGGGTCGTTCTGCGGGAATGATCCGCCAAACCTGAACAGCAGCCACTCCTGCCATTGTGCTGAGGCTCCGAATCCCGGAATCACAGCAATAAAAAATGCGACGACCAGCCACAACACACGCTGGCGTCCAGCCACAAGCTCACGATACCGAACGAGCAACTCGTCCTCGGGGCCAGGGATCGCCTGATACTTGGGGGCCAATCGATCCGCAAGCAGCAAGTTGCCCCAGAGCAAGACAAAAAAGACCAAAGTTGTGGCCGCACCTAACGTGACTTTGGCTGAGAGCAGTCTCCTCCACACACTGGACAAATCAAGTTGGTCAAACCACAGAAAATCAGTCCAAAAAGTTGCGATCGCTCGCATTGACAGCGCCAAGATAACAACGAGGACAAGCGAGACTGCTAACACGGTACGACCGCGATTAGAGTTTCCCCGTTGTTTCGTTTGTCCTAGATCGCCACTTGGTTGATCAGGCATGTCACTCGGAATGCGCACCGTTACAATCTACAGATGCGCCGGTAGAAGGATGCATCGGCAGCCGGGGTGTGCAGGCGGGGTGATATCGCCAGTCGGGAACGGGTCTCCACATGCAATTGCCCCTTCAAGCGCGTTGTCCTCGCCGTCAGCACAGGGCAAGCCACCGTGGTCCACTGCCCAACACCACTGAGTTCCCGGCCCGGCTGCGAGTCGCTCGCCTTGGGCAAAACCAGCAGTTGCAAGATCTCCAGCAAGCTCGTTCAGCGAGCCGGACCGCCAATCTCGATAGGTGGCTCGAATGCGCTCAGCTCGCTCACTGTTCTCAAGGCCCTGCTCGTCACCGTCTCTGAAGTTGCGCTCCAGATGAGCCCGATGAGTCTCCAAGAACTGCTCCAGGTTTGATCGAAGGCATTCCTCGATTTGGTCATCTTCACTAAAGAGGGAATCAGCAGAAACACCCGAAACCGTCGCCCAAAATTCGGATCCAGCTGCAACGGCTTGCGTGAAGTCGTCAATGAGAGCATCGGCGAACTTGGTCAGCACCCGCTCAGGGGTATCTAGCACCTTGGCAAAATCCGGACGCGAGGTCTTGATACGGCGGAGGTAATCCAGAGCATCGTTTTGTTCATCTGAGGCAAGGCGGCGGAGGGCCTTTGACAGCTGCTTCTCGACGGGCAGGAGCAACCTGTCTCGCTCGTCCATAGAGGCATCACGCTGAACCTCTGGCTGATCCTCTGGCTGATCCTCTGGCTGATCCTCAATCAGGCCTTGGGAGCGAATTCGAGCGAACAGGTCATGCACCGTGGCGCCGTTTTCGGCCGCTTCCTCTGCAAGGGGTTCATTCTCGCTCGGAGGATCCTCAACGAGCTCAAGTGTTTCGACAATCTCGACTGTCTCCACAACCTCAACTGTCTCCACAACCTCAATCGTCTCAACTATCTCCAGGCTTTCAACAACCTCGAATTCATCATCTGAATCCGCAACCTCGAGCGTCTCGAGGATTTCAACTGTTTCAATTGTTTCAACTGTTTCAACAATCACTAGCGACTCGACGGCCTTCGCTGTATCAACTGTCTCAACCGTCTCAACAGTCTCAATTGCTGGAAGAGGCTCAACCAGGCTCAGAGCAGGCTCCGGGTTCGACTCTGGCTGTTCTACCGGGCTCGGCTCTTCCGAGCTCGGCTGCAACTCTGCGAGGACGACATCAATATCATCCTCGATCTGATTTGCTGCGTCGAGTCCCGCTGCTTGCACCTCTACATCTGAGTCTTCTAGTCCTTCGATCGTGCTTGCGACATCAGTGACTGCGGCACGAAGCAGCTCCAGGATCCGATCCCGGCCACCTCGAGAGGCCTCGATCTGGCGTCGGGCAGTGGTGCGACGCGCAGCTAGGTCTTCAAACATGCGCTCCTTGATTGCCTTGGCTTCGGCAACCATTGCGCGACCTTCCTCGCGGGCTTGTTCCTTGCTCGCCGCAGCAGCTTCCTCTGCATCTAAGCGAATAACACTCGCCTCAGAATTCGCTGCAGCAACCTCAGCAAGCGCCGCAACTCGAATGGCATCGGCGGCTAGTTCCGCCTCGTTGGTCCTCAGCTCAAGGACCGACTCAGCCTGTTCAATCAATTCGTCATGTCGTTGCAACGCAGCAGCGCTCAAGGCATCGGCAGCCGCTGTTGACTCTGCGCTCATGCGTTCAGCTTCTGCTGTTGCTTCCAACCGAAGTCGGTTGGCTTCATTGCGTTCTTCCGTTGACTCGCTGATCAGTAGCTCGGCAGCAGCTGTGGACGAGGCTTCGGTTTCTCGTAGAAGTCGTTCTGCTTGTTCTTCTGCCTTGGTTCGAATTGCTGTCGCGGCCTCTTTTGCAGCGGTAACGATCTTGGCAGTCTCCTCACCGAGCACCGAAACCATTCGCGACTCATCAAGGTTCTGGGACTCAACAACTTGCTCCTCTAAGGCTGTCACCTTCTGCCGAAGCTGGCGGTCCCGAAGTTCCCAAATTCGCAGCGCATCTGCTGCCCTTCCGAGGGTTGCTTGCACCGAAACGGGGTCGAGACCCTTTCGAACTTTCTCGAAGTGAGTGCCCGCCAAGACCGCTGGATCAATCTCGGGCGGGTCGGGCAACGTGTCAGTCATGAGGGCAATGCTAGAAGTCCTAGGGCCGCGTGTGGCGGAACCTAACAAAGCTCACCCCGGCAACTGAATCCCCTTGGGTGAAAGAGCCTGAACTGCCTGATCCAGATTCTCAACAGGGCGGAGCTCAACTTGCTTTCCAGCCAAGGCTCGCATTTCCTTCTGCTCCTCTGGCGGGGTAGCTGCAGGATAAATAAACATCTTCACGCCGGCCCGCTTCACAGCCGAGACCTTCTGAAGAATTCCTCCAATCGGCCCGACAGTTCCATCATCGAGGATCTCACCAGTCACAGCGACGGTTCGACCCCGAGTCAGGGATCCAGGGGTCAGGCGATCCAAAATCGCCAAGGTCCAAGCAAGTCCCGCCGAGGGTCCAGATACCGTGCCAGAGTCAACGGTGATGTTCACGTCCGAATCAATCGAAGGTGCATCCGGTTCCGCCTCGATACCTAAGATCGGGCGCCCAGTCTCATCGCCCGCAGCGCCGAGGGTCACCTCGAGTTCCTGGCGAACTTGCTGGCCATCTGGCGACGGCCTGCGAACCACTACCTGCACCTGGTCGCCCGGAGCACGATCTGCAAGTTCAGGAGCGATATCAGAGGGCAGTGCAATTTCCGCGCCATCTACTGCAACGATGACATCCCCTGGCAACAACACACCGGCTGATGGCGCTTCTGCCTGAACTGCAAGCACGCGGGTGCCATCAGCGTCGTAGTTTGCCTCGATCCCGAGGTACTGCAAGGCCACGCGAGTCGCAGTGAGCTTCGACAGATCCATCCGCACTTGGTTCTGTTCCTGACTAGCCTTGCGATCACCGTCCGGGTACATCTCGTCACGAGTCCGGATCTCGACTGCATCATCAAGCCAGCCCCGCAGCATCAGCGCTGGCGTTGCCTGATCGACAAATACTGTGGTGAACAAAATGTCACCCTTATTCTCAAAGCTCTTGGCGCCCGAGATATCAATGCGTTGTTCTGCAGGTCGAACTGACCCTGGTTGCACCAGATAGAACGGCAGACGAATCAAGAACATCGCTGCAACGAGTGCTGCACCGAAAGCTCCAAACAGGCCAAGCGCCACCCAGCGCGTTCTTGGTTGAGGACCCTTTTTGAGTTCCGTGCTGGACTCATCCTCGACACCTACATCGAGACTTGCAGCAATCGATGCACTGCCAAGGTCCGCTGCAGAATCCGCGTTTGAACTAACTGTCGAGGAACCTTTCCCGGTTGGTAGTGTCTCGTCTGTCATGTTCACGCTGTTCGTTGGAATCCTGATAGTGGTGCTGAGCGCCCTTGGCTTTGGATACGCCCTGTTTGGACGTCGTCCGCTCCCTCAGCCTGCCACGGGATTGACTCAAGGAGTTGCGTCAGGTGAATTTACTGAGGCAATCCCCAGCAGGTTTGGTTCAGTCCAAGAAGAAGACCTTGACGAATCTGATTCCGAAGGGGGGCCAATCCGGGGTCGGAGAGCACGAGATGTAACCATTACCCCGGCCGTTCGCGCACGATCAACCTTGCTCCTAGCGCTAACTGTGATTGGTATCGCCGCAATCATTGGCGTGGTACTGAGCGTGGTGCTCGTTGGCGTTGTTTTTCTAGTCACCTAGTCACTCCCCTAACTGAGTCACGAAGTAGTCCCAGACGAGCATGTCATCAGACGCGCAAGTGCCCGGGCAGAACCCGGGCACAGCGACCATAAGACTTGAGTGAGTTCCGAGTGGCTAAGCAACTCGGCTCCTCAGCTGTTTATCGACCAAACAATCCACGGCGGGTGGGCTGGCTCTCTTCAGCCGGCTGATCCGCTGGCGGAACTGGTGCGGCTGCTGGGGCAGGTGCAGGTGCCGGTGCAGCCGCTGGTGCAGGTGCTGGCGCAGGTGCTGGCGCAGACGGCGAAGCAAAAGGACTAAACGCCGGGTCCGGAGTTGGCGCGGGTGCCGGTGCAGCAGCTGGCGCTGGCGCTGGTGCCGGAGCGGGTGCAGGTGCCGGAGCGGGTGCGGGTGCGGGTGCGGGAGCCGGGGCAGCAGCTGGCGCTGGAGCCGGAGCGGGTGCCGGTGCAGCCGCTGGGGCCGGTGCTGGTGCCTGCGCAGGTGCAGAACCCGTGGTCAAAGCCTGCAGCTTGACCTTGTAATACGGCTTGAGTTCAAACTTAACCTCGTTCAACTCAAAGATTCGGACGCTGTCCACTCCTTGATCATTACGGATCTTTTCAACGAAGCTCACAGCCTCATCGATTGACTCGAACTGGTTGTAGCCAGGATCGCCATCTGGATTTTGAAAGATAACCATGTGCTGCGACACGAACCGCTCCTCTTGATAGGTATGCGACTTACAGTGTAGGGGTCTCGGAGGTTGTTTGGGGCGCCCAAACACCAAAATTACTCAACCGTGTTCCGCGCTGAGTCTCTTGTGGAAAGCCGAGGAACAGAAAGCTCATGACACTCAACTCAGATGACGACTCTGCATCTCGCCGTCGCAGCGTTGTGACTGCAGGCCACTTGGGCCAGCTCTCGGTGGCCCAAGCAGGATTGTTAGACACAGATGCAGAGGTTCGCGCATCTGCTCTCGCCGCGATGCAACGGATGGGCAGGCTCAGCAGCGAAGATCTCATAGCAGGCCTGACCGATCCTGCAGCAGTCACGCGCCGGCGAGCAGCTGTCATTGCTGCTTCGTATGACTCGGCCCAGATGGAACTCCGACAGCTCCTGAGTGATTCAGATGATTCGGTTGTAGAAGTCGCCGCCTTTGCCTGCGGCGAACGAACCGACGCAGACCTTGAGACTGTGCAAGTTCTCTGCCAACTAGCGGGCGCTCATGAAGATGCACTGTGTCGTGAAGCTGCAGTTGCAGCCCTAGGGTCAATTGGCAACCCAGCCGGTTTGCCTGCCGTCATTGCAGGATGTTCTGATCGGGCCACCGTGCGCAGGCGAGCAGTACTTTCACTCGCTGCTTTCGAGGGTCCACAGGTAACGGCCATGCTCAGAAAACTGACCCAAGACCGAGACTTGCAGGTGCGCCAGGCAGCAGAAGAGCTGCTCGCCATCGAACTCGGCGAGCAGCTCTAAAGCAACAATTCAGTTAGCTACACAGATGACGAATTACTGACCGGCGAAGCTATTCGACTTGCCCTCTTCGTTGGTCACAGGCGCCTTCTCAACCCATGCACCGTTCTCACGCTGAACGATTCTGAATCCTTCAATGGCCCACGGGTCTTTGGCGCCATCAGTGTTCACAGTGACCTCGTCACGGATGAGACCAAAGGTGGTGTCCTTGAGCGAATACAAGGCATTCATGACCGCAGCGCGATCAACAGTGGTTGCGTTCTTGAGTCCCAGAGCAAACATGGATCCAAAGCCCCAACCAACTGACGCAATGCCACCCTGAATCTGTGCCTCATCTAGGCCAGCGGCCGCACCCTGAGTCGCGAATTCCACCACCTTCGGGTTGGTCTGATCAGCAGGGTCAGCAGGGTCAAGCGTGGGCTGAGCCATGTACACGCCCTCATCCTTGCCTCCTGCTAGGGCCAGAGCTGTCTTCGAAGCGCAGGTGACTGAAATCATGGTCATGGGAGTCCAAGTTGTGGGCACAAAGGACAGCGTCAGCGGACAGGCAGTTCCGCCGACACCCACGATGAAGGTATCTGCGCCCGACTGCGACAGCTTCGCGACCGAGGCCTCTGTGGTACTACCTGCGAGCGGGTTGAATCCCTCTTCCCCAACCAAGGTGATCTTGGTTCCTTCGATTGCCTTCTCGATGGCGGCCTTATAGCTCTGGCCAAAATCGTCATCCTGGTACAGCAACGCAATCTTGGCTGTTGGGTTGACCTCTTCGAGATAGCTAATCCAAGCGTTCGCCTCTGTTGCATACGAGGGCAGACCCGAGATGTACCACGGGTATGCATTCGCGTCTCCCCACTGAGTAGAGCCCGTAGCAAGGGCAATGTTGGGAACGCAGTTCTCATTGAGGTAATCGCGAACGGACTTGTTGGTCTCGGTGCCGATGTTGCCGACTAGAGCAAACACGCCATCTTCTTCGACAAGTTGCTTGACCAAGGCCGGAGTCTTGGCTGGGTCGTACTCGTCATTCTTTTTGATGAGTTCAACCTGGTACTTCTTGCCGTCTGCTGCAGGAAGCCCACCAGCGGCGTTGGCCGACTTGAAGTAGGCCTCGAGGCCCTTGGTGACATTGTCGTAAATGGCATATGAGCCAGACTCGGGTCGGACAGTACCGATCTTGATGGTGTCCCCCGTAACGCCTTGCGTGCCCTTGTAATCAGTGCAATCCGCAGCCGGGTCAATAAATGCGGCTTCTGTTGAGTCGCTAGCTGTGGTCTCAGTTGACTCACTCGAGGAGGAATCATCGCGCCCTCCGCAAGCTCCACCGATCAGGGCGAAACCGAGCAGCAGTGCTGCGCTGACTTGTACCGAGGTTTTTTTCATCTCTACTCCTATTGGGGTGGGGAACTTGATGCTAGATGTGGGTAAGGGTTGTGGGCGGTCTGAGTTCTACTGCTACAGGCTGTTACACAATCGGGTCTGGACCTGAGTTGAGGGCAGAACTTCTTCGGGCCGACCACTTGGCCTGCAGCGTCCGAAACCCCCCAACTATCCCACCCGGTGCGAGCAGCATTAACAAGATCAACAAAACTCCAAGGATAACTGCCCGAGCGGGCTGAATCCGATCAGGCATCTGTTGAACAATCACGTCCGAGAACAGGCCATAAAAAACTGCTCCAATTGCAGGGCCGATAATGCTTGCCGCCCCACCCACTACAACCGCCACAAGGATGTAGATAGACAAGACGATGGTGAACGAACTCGGGTAGAGCTGCCCCTGATCGAGGGCAAACAACGATCCACCGATTCCAGCAATTGCGGCGCTCAAACCGAACGTCACTATTTTCACTTGCGATACCGGGATTCCCGAGGATTCAGCAGCAACTTCATTGTCGCGAACTGCAACCAACGATCGCCCCACCCTGCTCTTAATCAAGTTGCGAGACAAGATGAAGATCACAACGGTGATACCTAGGAACACGAAGTACTTCCACTGGTCATTTTCTAGCCCGGCAACAGGGGACTCCAAGCGAATTGGCCGCTCTCGCATCTCCCCCCGATAGAGCTGCGGGCTTGTAATCTGCAGTCCACCGCTGCCGCCCGTGATCGCGCTGAACTGCTCCAAAAGAAGTGGGAACAGGGTGGCCACTGCCAAGGTGACGAGGGCCAAGTAGAGCCCCTTTATACGCAGTGCTGGCAATCCAATCAGTATCCCTGTGGCGAAACACAGCACGGCTGATGCCACGGTTGCGCCGAACAAGGGAACTCCAAATTCGGTGATCAATATTCCTGTGGTGTACGCACCAATCCCGAACAAAGCCCCGTGGCCCACCGAGATTTGGCCGTTATACCCCGTCAGTAGATTCAGTCCGCAAGCAGCGATCGCCAAGGTCATCCAGAAACAAAATTGCTCTACCCGGAAAGACGGAAACTGAAACGGCACAATCGCAAGAATCACAAACAGGACAACCCAAGGAGCAACCTTGAGTGCCCAGTCGCCAGGGCTACGGTGAGCAGAAGCACCGGTGGTAGCGGTGGCGCTCATACGCGGGTCACCTGCTTCTTGCCAAAGAGGCCCTCTGGCCTGAACAGCAACACTGCCAGAATCAAAATAAACGCTGGGGCTAGCGGCATCTTTTCAAAAATCGTGATGTATCGAGGCATCACCGAAGAGAGCGCTCCCACCACAAAGCCGCCAACCACTGCACCAACAAGGGAATCAAAACCGCCAAGAGTGATCGCCGCAAAACCGAAGATCAAGGTGAGCTGCATCAGGTTTGTTCCGAGGCCAAGGTTTGGAGCGATAAAGACTCCAGCCACAGTTCCCACTGCAGCAGCGAGTCCCCATCCGAGCATCAATAAACGTGGAACCGGGATGCCAACGAGTGAGGCAGACTCCGAATTGGAAGCCACAGCACGCATGGCCAAACCAAGCTTGGTGTGCTGAAACAACAGATAAAAGAGCAGCACCATCACGCCGAGCACGATGACTGCACCGATTTTCTGCCAAGCAACCGCTACCCCAAAGACTGTGACCTGACCGCGGCCAAACAGCGGAGGCATACTGCGATCAAGAGTTCCCCAAATAAGCTGAGCTGCGCCGTTCAGGCCTAGAAAAAGTCCGATGGTAACAATCACCACTGCGAGCGGCTTTTCATGCGGATCGCCTACGGGCCGAACCGCAACCTGATGCACCAAAGCAC
This sequence comes from Actinomycetota bacterium, assembly GCA_009700815.1. Classification (GTDB taxonomy): domain Bacteria; phylum Actinomycetota; class Acidimicrobiia; order Acidimicrobiales; family Microtrichaceae; genus IMCC26207. Next base: position 8,439 of record WLLG01000005.1, on the reverse strand, counting down.
CAACGCAGAAACCTCCGGCCATTCCGCCCAGAATGGCCAACCACATCGGCAATCCCAGACTCCACATAGTCCAAACGATGAACGTCGAGAACATTGCCATCTCACCCTGGGCAAAGTTCAATAATCCAGTAGAGCGGTAGATCACCACGAGCCCAAGGCCCAGCATCGCGTACACCGCACCGTCGCCGATTCCCACAAGAAGAATCTGAAGAAAGTCCCTCATGAATCCAACCAATCATGCAGAACTACGTCCGCTCTCAAAATTGCCTCGACTACCTGCATGCCCTCAGACACCGAGATACGCCTTCTGGATTGCCGCGTCGCCCTGAAGGTCTGCGGAATTACCCGAGAGAACAATCCGACCGGCCTCAAGCACATACGCCCGAGCAGCGAACTCCAGAGCAAGGTTTGCGTTCTGCTCAACCAACAACACTGCAGTTCCAGTCGAAGCCGAAATCTCACGGAGGCGATCAAAGACCTCATGAGTGACCAAAGGCGCAAGGCCTAGGGAGGGCTCGTCAAGTAACAACAACTTGGGCCGAGACATCAACGCACGAGCAATGGCCAGCATCTGCTGCTCACCACCAGACATCGAACCCGCAAGTTGATCCTTTCGCTCACCGAGACGAGGAAACGCCTCAAACCACTGCTGAATATCGGACTCAATCTGATCGTCTGAACGCACATAAGCACCGATGCGCAGATTCTCCTCCACAGTGAGCGCCGTGACTGTGCCGCGCCCCTGAGGCACATGGGCGATACCGCGCTTCGCTAGCTGGTCCGGCCGACGACCCAACACCGATTCCCCCAAAAACTTCACCTGACCTGTCGCGGCGATCATGCCTGAAATCGCTCGCAAGGTGGTGGTCTTGCCAGCACCGTTCGCTCCGAGCACCACGACAACCTCACCTGGATCGACCACCAAGTCGACCCCAAAGAGCACCTCTACAATTCCGTAGCCGGCACCTAGGGTCTTGACTTCAAGCAGATGCCCTGCCGAGCTCACGCCATCACCTGCCGAGCTCACGCCATCACCTGCCGAGCTCACGCCATCACCTGCCGAGCTCACGCCATCACCTGCCGAGCTCACGCCGGGGCCCCTAAATACGCTGCGATCACCCGTGGGTCCTGAGCAACCTCTGCAGGCGTGCCTTCGGCAATCTTTCGGCCTAGGTCCATCACAACGACCTTTTGCGAGATTGCCATCACCATCGACATGTGATGCTCAACCAATAACACCGTGAGCGAGAACTCATCACGAATCTGCTGAATCAGCAGCCCAAGCTCATCGACTTCACCATGTGTCAGACCGCTCGCTGGCTCGTCGAGCATGAGCAACTTGGGCTCGGACGCAAGCGCGCGAGCAAACTCGATGCGCTTGAGCGTGCCATACGGCAGCCCCGCGCATGGCCGTGAAGCAACTTCAGACAGTCCTAGGCGATCCAATATTTCCAGCGAGCGAGACGTGACTCGACGTTCCTCCGCACGAACAGGTGGCAGCCGCAAGGTCGACGCCCAGATACCGCCTCGACTCCGTCCATAGGCGCCGATCATGACGTTCTGCAGCACTGTCAGACCTGGGACAAGCGCCAAATTCTGAAACGTTCGAGCAACACCAAAATCCATGATTTTGTGCGCAGGAGCGGCAAGCAAGTCATGCCCGTCAAAGCGAACTTGTCCCTGTGAGGGCTCGTAAATCCGAGAGATCACGTTGAACAAGGTGGTCTTTCCAGCCCCGTTCGGGCCGATGAGAGCGCAGATCTGTTCTGCTTCAAGAGAGAAAGACAGACTCTCTAATGCAAGGACTCCGCCAAAGCGCACCCCTACCTCTTGCACTTCAAGTAATGACATTTCCCTCCATTCATTGCATCTCGACCGGGCAACTTATCTACGCGCGCCCATAAACATGTCTCTCAACTCTTCGTAGGATTCAACGACGCGCCCCGCACCTAGCACCACCGACTCGAGTGGCTGTCGAACCAACTGCACGGGAACCTCGCTCTCTTTAGCGATACGCAGGTCGAGGCCCTTCAGGAGCGATCCGCCACCTACCAAATGAATGCCATGCTCAATAAGGTCTTGGGCTAGTTCGGGTGGTGCCTCGGAGAGACAAGCGAGCACAGAGTCGACCATGGCATTGACCGGGTCAGAAATCGCTACTCGAACCTCGGCTGCAGACAAGATGATGGTGCGAGGAAGCCCCGACATCAGTTCTCTGCCACGTACCTCGGCCCTGCCCTCCTCGGGAGTTGGGTGAGCCGATCCGATCAGAATCTTTATCTCTTCAGCAGTCTGTTCGCCGATGGCAATCCCGTATTCGCGGCGAATATAGGTGATGATCGCTGCATCAATATCAAAGGAACCGATTCGCACTGCTTGCAGCGCAACCACTCCCCCTAACGAGATCAAAGCTGTCTCTGATGTGCCGCCGCCGATATCAACCACCATGTTTGCCATTGGCTCATTGATGGGCAATCCCGCCCCAATCGCTGCTGCCATTGGCTGCTCGATCAACTGAGCTTCTGTTGCGCCAGCCTTTCGAGCTGCTTCTGTTACGGCACGTTTCTCTACTGCAGTAATTGCCGAGGGAACGCAAATCACCACTCGGGGGCGATTGAACCGATTTACTCCTACGCGCTTGAGGAGCAGCCGAATCATTTCTTGAGTGACCTCAAAATCGGTGATGGCACCTTTGCGCAGTGGCCGCACAGCCACGATGTAGCTAGGTGTGCGTCCGATCATCTTCCACGCATCTCGTCCCATGGCGAGGACTTCATTGGTCCGGCTGTTGAGCGCGATAACGGAAGGCTCGTTCAAGACGATGCCCTCTCCTCTGGCGTAAACCAACGTGTTGGCAGTACCCAGATCGATCGCTAGGTCGCGTGCCAGATCAACTTCCCCGGTTCGGACTCGAGGTGCCCTGATCCGATGAAGCAGCCGAAGAGCGGCCCGTTTCGGACTCAGGCGGAGCTAGGGCCTGCATCTTGTCTTGAAACTGATCTACCGAAGACCCAGGAGAAATTGGATCCCTGTTTTTTGCCCACAGCAGCAGCATGCCTACACAGCTGAGTGCAACAACGAGGACCAAGTACACAACATTGTTCACAGCAGGTGCCCTGGACTCACAGAAAAGAGAAACAGGTTGACCTGCATGGGGTTCTTCATAAGTTTGTTCAACATCTGACCGCTCAACACTGTCTTCATCCTAGGAAAGATCCTATTCATGGTCCCACATCGTCGAGGTAATCAGTAGGTGAGCTAGAGATTTTTTACTCCTCGCAACTATCACCTTGATGCTAGGCCGCGACCTAGTTACGAGAACACCTCACTAACCTTCGCTCGATGACCGAGATCGAACCAGAAGAACTCGGCCCCGAGATCAGGCAGCACCAAATGGCCGAGCGAGCCTGGCAACACCCAAGCGAGGTGGGGCTTGAATCTCGCTGCCGGGTTGACCAGCGGCGCGCCGTATGGATTGCAGGGTCAGTGTTGCTCGCGGTTGTGGCCCTTCTGGGAACGGGATTCGCACTAGGCGCAACTCGACCAATGGAGATGTCTCAGCAGCGGCAACTTTCCACCCAACAGGCCTCACAAATGTCAGCAGACCTTGCGGTGAACCAACGAGCCTCGCTGCAGTCGGAGTACGTAGCCAAGGTCACCATCGTCAGCGTGGCGGAATCTACGGTGGCAACGGCGCTTCGTTTCGACCCTCAAGGCCATCTACTTCTGCCAGCACATCTGCTCTCGCCTGAGGATGAAGTCTGGGCGGCTTGCGCCGACGGCAGCCAAGAAAAGTTCGAGATCATCGCTACAGATCCCGCGTCCGACCTGGCCGTTCTGCGCCCCATTGAGCCAAGTGCGGGAACCTCTGGAACGGCTATGACCACAGCAGAGTTACCGAAAACATCACAGCAGGTCACTGTGTTCTACGCCGACCCGATTCTTGGGGTCACGGCCCGTGTCGGACACCTAGCTGCTGGAGATTCGGCACTAGCTGCAGGCCCAGAGATGTTGTCGGGAGGACTTGTTTTCAGCCCCGATGGAGCGTTCATGGGAATCACGACTCTCACTGAATCACGCCCAACTGGTTCTGCGACCACTGGGGCGGTTGAGATACTTGTTGCAGGCACAGCTCTGGACGTAGCTGACCGACTTCTTAGGACCTGAGCCTCATTGGTGTCAGCGGACACCTAGCATGAGGGAGTGAGTTTTTCTGACCCCTTCGGTTCCGATCCCTCCGGGGATGACAACCCGTTCGAATCCATGAACTTTTTCCTTCAGGATTTGTCGAAAATGTTTGCCGGTGGGCCCGCAGGTAGTTGGGACACTGCCCTTCAGCTCGCTGGCGCAATCGCCACCGAAGGTCAGCCAGAACCAAACGTTGACCCAGCTGATCGTCTAGCAATCGAGCAACTCGCTCGAGTTGCCGAACTTCACGTGGGCGAGGTGACGGGTAGATCAGTTGAGGAACCCGTCCGCATTGAAGCGCTCAACCGCACGCAGTGGGCAAAGCGATTCCTGGATGAAGAGCGACCGCTACTCGAAGAACTGTCCGGCTCTATTGGTGCGGCTTTGCAATCCCAACTTGGTGACCTTGGATCCGAGGACTTCACCGAGATTGACTTGCAGCAGCCCACACTTCCTGGGATGCCGCCAGAGGCGCTCATCAAACAACTGATGGGCATGATGGGGCCGATGCTGCTTGGAATGATGGCGGGAAGCACAGCCGGCCACCTTGCGACCCGCGCACTCGGCCATTACGAGTTACCGCTCCCCCGGCCTGCACATGAACCCCTCACCCTTGTGCTTCGCAACGTAGACGAGTTCGCCGATGATTGGACCTTGCCGCGAGAGGCGATTCGTCTATGGGTCTGCCTGTCAGACGTTGCGCATCAACATGTTCTGAATCTTGACCACGTTCGGGCTCACCTCGATGGTCTTTTGGGAGAATACGTCTCGGCTTTTAGCCAAGATCCCGCAGAGATTGAACGCCGCATGAGAGGCCTTGGAATCGACGAGGATCTAGGCGGATCAGAGCCCGAGCTCGAAGCGCTTCAGCGGCTTGCCGGCGACCCCGACGTACTCCTGAGCGCAATGCAGTCAGAGGCGCAGTTGCTCCTCATGCCAAGAATCGCTGCAGTGGTTGCCACTGTTGAGGGCTACGTGGATTGGGTGCTCGATACCCTGGGGGGTCGCCTCATCCCTGAATACGACCGCGTAACAGAGGCACTGCGCCGGCGCCGTGCCGAGGCAGGCCCGGCAAGCCGATTTGTTGAGCGACTCTTTGGCCTCGAGCTCTCTCAGAGCACCTTCGACCGAGGCTCTCAGTTTGTGGATGGCATCGTGGAGCGAAGCGGAACACAGGCACTGAGTCAACTGTGGACGGATGAGGCGCACTTGCCGACGCCAGCGGAACTCGACGCTCCAGGGCTTTGGTTAGCTCGAGTCGGGATCGAGTCCCATGACCTCGACTTGGATGACCTTCCCGAATTTGAGATTCCTGACTTTCCAGATATGGATAGCTGAGCAGCCCAGCTGGCCCTAAGTCGGATTCTTTGGTTTTCGAGCCTGGCGAACGGTCTTCGTTATCCCCTTGGCAGTAGGCAGTCGCGGTGGCACTCTCCCCTTGCGCATTGCACTCAAAGAAGAGGAAAAGAACGCAGCCGACCCGGCGGCAACAACCATGACGATGGCCCCGCCAAGGCGAGTGGGCATAGCTATGAGAACAGGAACTGCCGCACCGAGCACCCAAATCACTTGGAAGCGAGACTCAAACCTGGCAAAAGAGCGGCCTCGATTTGCATCGGGTGCGTCTCGCTGCACAACTGCATCAAAGGCTTGCTTGCCAGAGGCCGCCGCCATGGCCACAGATCCGGCAAGCAATGCTTGACCCACAAGGCCAGGAAAAATGAACCCTGCAACTCCGCCGCAAACGGCAAGGCCGAGCGCCCCTAACAGCAAGAGTTCCTCGCGAAGATGCCGGCGGATAATGGGAGCTACGGCCGCACCGAGCAACCCTCCAATCCCCGTTAGCGCAATGATCACGCCAAAGTGCCAAACCGGCGGGACTCCAGGTGCACTCACTGCCGATGTTTCCAGTGTGCCGTCCGGATTCTGCAGGAGGTGCCCCGTGGCCATTCCTAGACCTGTTTCCGAGGATGCTCCCCGCAGTGCAAAGGCCAAGAGGAACGTTACAAACCCAACAACCCAACGCAGTGTCCCCATTGCAGATGCAGCCGACAAAACTCCTGCGCTACGAAGCTCTGCTTTTTCTTGCTCATCCTCTTCCTCGGCAGCGACCACCGTCACCGGGACACGCAGCGAGGCGAACGAGGCCGCCAGAAATACCAGTGCACTCAGGCCTGCCACTGCACCCGGGCCTCCAACCCACAACACCAGCGCGCCGGGGATGCCCGCACCGAATGCGGCCAACCCAGCTAGTAGTTGCAACTTGGAATTTGCCTCGACGAGTTCTGCATCGCTGTGCACAACAGTGGGCACAATTGCGGCCTTCGCCACTGAGTAGGACTTTGCAAAAACCAACATAAAGAAGGCTTCAGGGAACAGCAGCAGACTGTTCGAACCGGCGCTAAAAATCATGGCGCACGCAACGACTGCTCTCCCTACTGTGGACCCAACCAACATCCATCGGCGTCCACCTTTGGCACGATCCATGGCAGGCCCGATGAGTGGCCCCACAATGGCAAACGGCGCCATTGTGAACAGCAGATAGAGCGCGATTCTCCACCGGGCACCCGAGGGATCAACAGAGAAGAAGAGCGAGCCAGCTAGAACCAGGGCAACGAGTGCGTCTCCGCCGGTTGCGAGTACATGAGTGAGCGCCAGACCACTAAAGGGGATCGCCGGGTCCACTCCAAACCGAGAGCCTGATCTCGAGGTTGAAGAAGGCTCGGCCATAGCCACCATGGTAGGAGCAGAGCCCGATGGCTCGCTACGGGATACTCAGCGATTATTTGCGTACTTGTAACCCAACCCACGAATGGTAACGATCCGGGTGGGGCGTGCTGGGTCATCTTCAATTTTGGAACGCACTCGCTTGACGTGCACATCCAGAGTCTTGGTATCGCCCACGTAGTCGCTTCCCCAGACTCGATCAATCAAGGTTGACCTTGGCAAGACTCGACCTGCGTTCTCCATGAGCAGAGACAGCAACTCAAACTCTTTGAGCGGCAGGTTGACCACTTCGCCACGCACGCGCACCTCATGGCTATCAGTATCGAGCTCAACTCCATCTAGGGCGAGAACCTCGCGACTGTCACCCTCAACGCCTGCTGCATCGGATCCGGTCGCTGCACCATGGCGCCGCAACACTGCGCGCATCCGGGCAACTAATTCTCGCAATCGGTACGGCTTCGTGACGTAGTCATCGGCGCCCACCTCGAGCCCTACCACTGTGTCAATCTCAGCTCCCTTTGCAGTCACCATGATGATGGGCGTATCGCTACTGCGGCGAATCTCTCGACATACATCGAGTCCAGAAATGTTTGGCAGCATGACGTCAAGCAGCACGAGGTCGGGCTTGACTAAGGCGAAGCGCTCAAGGGCCTCGGCCCCATCTCTAGCCACCTCCACGATGAACCCCTCGCGCCCCAACCCAACAGTCAGTGCGTCCACGAAAGCCTCCTCGTCCTCTACGAGCAACACTGTGATCGGCGCAGACCCCGCAGCCGAAGAAGTGGGATTGTTGGCACGAGTCGTTGTGTTCATGAGTTCTCCTGTAGGGGTTGAATTGCTGCAAGTGAGAGCGTGAAGGTGGTTCCCACACCTTCGATGGAGTCCACTGACACATTGCCTTGATGATTACTCACCACATGTCGAACAATGGCGAGTCCCAGACCTGTTCCGCCAGTAGCTCGAGACCGGGCACGATCAACCCGGTAAAAGCGTTCAAAAACGCGATCAAGATCTTTTCTAGGGATGCCAATTCCGGCATCCGCCACAGAGAGTCTGACTATGTCGCCGGTTGACAAACCGCTGGGACCAAGGCCGAGTGGTAGTTCTTGGGGATCGCTCTCGGCCGACTCAACAACGGCAGTCACTAAAATTTCTGACCCTTCGGGGGAATACTTGACAGCGTTGTCCAACAAGTTGAACACGGCCGATACAAGCTGCCGCCGATCGCCAAGTACCTGAATCTGCGGCGAGAGATCAACGACCACCTCAATCCCCGAATGCCCGGCCGCAGCAGCAATACGAGCCGTAGCTTCACTCACAACGGACTGCACCGAGATCTGGTCGAACTCAGTTTCATCCCCAAACTCAATTCGACTGAGTTCTAAGAGATCGTCAATTGTGTGGGCCGCCCGATCGGCCTCCACGATCATTCGTTCGGCTAGGCGGGCAACAACTTCACTCTCGGGTTCATCACGAATCGTCTCTGCCAATAAGCCGAGAGCACCAATCGGAGTTTTCAGTTCG
>WLLG01000049.1 GCA_009700815.1 Actinomycetota bacterium | reverse complement strand
TTCTTGGACTGCCGGGTTTGTTCTGGCTGCTCTTCTTGCCCTGTTAGCGGCTTTGCTCGCAGTGAGACCGCAGGTTGAGTGGCCAGTCGGGCTGATGGAACCGCGCTACAAACGCAAGGCTCCTGCCGAAGCGACTCGGACTGTTCCTTTGGTGCTGTCATTGTTGGCTGTCGCAGGTTTCTGCGCACTCGAGGCAACGAGTGCTAACTGGTCAGCTACCTACCTTGAAGGTGCTCGTGGGGCCTCAGCAGTTGCAGCGAGTTTGGGTGTAAGCGGATTTTGGGCGGGGATTACTTTTGGCAGATTGTTTTTGGGAAGAGTTCCGTGGCCACCTAGCCGAATTCTGACAGTTGGTGGCCTGAGCGTTCTGGTGACTCTGGTCCTCATTGCACTGGCACCAACCCGCTTGGCCATGTTTGGTTTTGTCTTTTTGGGCCTTGCGTTGGCTGGGATTTTTCCAACGCTGTTGTCAACCACTGCCGATCGAGTGGGCCACGCCGCTGCCGGCAAAGTCTCTGGATGGCAACTCCTCACGGCGAATTTGGCAGCGACTTGTGTATCGGCCTTGATGGGGCTTCTCGTCGTTCGTTTCGGGCCACAGGTCATCATCTTTGTGCTCATAGGAGTGGCCCTGTGTGCACTGCCGGTACTCATTCTCTGCACGCGTATTCATAGCCCGGATGAACCGCCGAACACTGCGCAGCGGGTTGTCAGACCCGAACATGCACCGTGACTCGGTACTTGCTGCCAGCCTCAAAGGGATCTGCTTGCCAGGTAGAGAACTGCTCTACGAGATCTAGCCCAGCGGCGGTGCAGTCGGCGTCTTGTTGCTCAGCGCTGTAGTTGCGGCCGAGTTGAAAACCTGTGATCAGCAGTCCCCCCTCACCTAGGTGGCGGGCGCATCCGGCAAACAATGCAGCAGTGGTTCCTGGGGGAGTAAAAAGGGGAACATTTCCTGCCATGAGCACGCAATCAAATGTTGACTGCAAATCGCAATCCGCCATTGACTCCAAGTGCCATTCAATATCTGGTGCAAGCGCCTTTGCCGTGGCCAGCATGGATGAGTCCGGGTCAACACCCACGACAGTTACCCCACGGGCGGCTAGTTCAATACCGACTCTGCCAGTGCCACACCCTGCATCAAGAAGGGTCCCTGGGTCGTAGCGCATGACAAAATCTGCCTCGCCATGCATGGACTTACCACTCGCTGCGAGAGCATCAAATCGTTGCTGATACTCCTGGCCGTCCCAGCTAGTACTCATGATTCGGTAGTACTCATGACTTGCCTCTCAGCGGCCATCAAGGGCCGAAATGACTGGCCCGAGACTCTCGATGGCATCCATATCAACCCCCACAGAAGTAATCCCAAAGCGCTCCCGACGGTAGAGCAAGTCCTCAACAATCTGCTCGCAGGTGCCGGCGAGCGCATGCGGAGTCTTCAGTGCCTCCTCTGCAGTCAGCCCAAAGCCAGACGCAAGTGACTCGGCAACTGCATGCCGTTCGTTGGTGACGATGACAATCTGGGTGCGAACTTGAATCTCAAGTTCAGCGAATCTCGGCCCAGCGGCCTGGGCAATCCATGCGAGTTTGCGATCCGTTGCGGCCTCGGTGGCGTCAGCCCCCACAGAAGAATCAATCACGCCTGCAGTCAATTTGGGGTTGAGCCCAATGATGTTTGCGTAGCGTGCCGCAAGTTGCAGCACTCTCTTCCCACCGCCACCGATGAATAACGGAGGGTGAGGCGCTTGCCGTGGTTTGGGGAGACCACTGAGGCCATCAATGCGATAGTGCTCGCCAAGGAAATTGCACGGACCTTCGCTGAACAGCCCAAGAATCACTTGAACAGCCTCTTCTAAGCGGTCGATTCGTTCGCCAGCAGAGTCCATTGGAATTCCCGCACGCTCGTAATCGGCTGACATCCAACCCGCACCGATGCCAAAGTCCAGGCGACCATCCGATAGCAGGTCCAAAGTTGCGGCCTCTTTGGCCAGCATTGCGGGATGTCGGTAGTCGTTACAGAAAACAAGTGAGCCGATTCGGAGCCGACTTGTGGCAGTAGCTGCTGCCATCAGGGCGGGAACAGGTGCAAGTTGCTCATCAAGGTGATCGGACACGGTCAAGCGAACAAAGCCCAAGTCTTCTACCTTGCGAGCAAGCTCGGCCCAAGATTTGGAAGTGGCCGAACCCGGTGAGGAGCATTGCACTCCGAAGGTGATCGGTCGAGGGGCGCTCGGCACAGAGGACACATCAGGACTCTAAGTTGTTCGACCTCTGTGAAGAAAGCTCGCTACGGTGGGTTGATCTCAGGCACAGGCTGAAGTAATAGGAAGGGCCGTCCGCAATGTCCAAGCACCACAAGAGCTCGAAGAAACATAAAAAGCCCACCAAATCTGCGAATCTCGTGCCCGACTCAGCCGGGCTCACACCGCAGGTGATCAACAAGAAGCAGTATGAGAAGGAACTCGAGAAACTGCAGGTTGAGCTCGTCAAATTGCAGGAATGGGTGCAAGCTAGCGGGCAGCGCGTTGTGGTGATTTTCGAGGGTAGAGACACTGCCGGCAAGGGCGGATCTATCCGGCGAATCGCAGAGGCCCTCAACCCCCGATACTGCCGGGTTGTGGCACTTGGAGTTCCCTCTGATCGCGAGCGCTCCCAGTGGTACTTCCAACGGTATGTCAATCAATTGCCTTCTGCGGGCGAGATCCTGCTTTTTGACCGGAGTTGGTACAACCGTGCTGGCGTTGAGAAGGTCATGGGGTTTTGTACCGAAGCTGAGTATGAAGAGTTCCTTTTTACTTGTCCGCAGATCGAACGGGCACTCGTGCGTTCCGGAATACAGGTCATCAAGTATTGGCTGTCTATTAGTGATGAGGAACAAGAGCGCAGGTTCCGTGCTCGTATGACCGACCCAGTGAAGCAATGGAAGCTCAGCCCGATGGACCTAGAGGCTCGTGCTCACTGGGTGGACTACGCCGAGGCCAAAGACGAGATGCTGCTGCATACCGACATTGCAGAGGCACCTTGGTTTGTAGTGGATGCCGAAGACAAAAAGACAGCACGCCTCAACCTGATTTCCCATCTCTTGGCGCAGATCCCGTATGAGGATCTGCCCACGCAGGAATTCGTCTTGTCCGATCGACAAAAACGTGCGTATCAGCGCCCGCCGATTGAGGACCAGAACTGGGTACCCAAGCGGTTTATCGTGAGCTGACTACGGCCGAGCGAAATTGCGGTCGGGGTTCTTTGGCGGTGATAGAAAGCCCTCGCCTGGACGCCAACCGCTTGCGGTGAGGTCCTCGATCACGTGCGCCATGTTCAACATGTCCTCCTCGTAGCAGAACTTGCCGTCACCAGCGTAGACAAGCGTTGAGATTCCCGATTGTTCATAGCGGCTGCCGTCTGCTCGTCGGGTGGGAAGCTGCTGCGTCCATTTGATAACCACGGTGTTGCCCGAGATTGCAGTGAACTCAATGGGGAACTCCCAGCCCTCTAGGCCACGCATGCTCTCGTCGAAGAACTCAAGCAGGTTCTGTTTGCCTTGAAGGCGGCCCCAAGCGGGGTCGATATAGACGGCATCCTCTGTGAACAACTCCGCAAGGTCAGTCCAAGTTGCCTGACCGGCAGCGATTTGGTCGCGCAGAGCAACGTAGGTAGCGAGTGCGGCGGAAACCTCTTCGGCAGGGTATGTGGTCATTGACTCAGCTTGCCGCGTCTTGATCAAGGGCTTCAAGCGCAACCGAATACATATCTGACCGGATCTTGGCAATCGTAGGTCCGGCTTTTGCCGCTAGTGAGTTTGCTAATGCTAGAGCGGCTGTCAGTACCTCTGATTCGGGCAGTGCTTGATCAACGATTGCAGCAGCAGCTGCCTGTTCACCTGAGTAGCGTCGCCCCGTCACCATGGACTCATGGGCAACTTGTTTGCTGAGCCGAGAGGTGATCAGTTCTCTCATCCCATGAGTGAATGGCAGTCCGAGGTCCACTTCAGGCAAGCAGAAATATCCGCGATCCGCTCGCATGATCCGAAAATCATGAGACAGCGCCAACATGGCACCACCTGCAAAGGCGTGGCCGTTGATGGCTGCCACGCTGACACAAGGTAGGCGCAGCAGACGAGCAAACACGGAGTGCACCTGGGCCACGTTGCTTGCTGCTTTGTCTTTGTTGGCCATCAACCAGTCCAGATCCAATCCATTAGAAAAGAATTTTCCGGTTCCCGTGGTGACGAGTGCAACAGGCTCAGGGTGAGCCCCCAGAGCGAGTTCCTCTACAGCGGACAAGGTTCGATCGATCTGTTCCAGAAGGCCTCCGCTGAAACGGTTTTCCTCGCTATCGAATTGAAGAAGGAAGACGGCATCGTGGCGAATGAGTTCAGACATGGTTCCTTCTAAGAATTGAGACCGGAGTATTGAGAGCTGAGGACGAAACTTGGAGCGAAGAGCCCCGCTGATTCTGGCATGCTGGCGGGGATGGATGAACACAGCGGTGCCCTTGGCGAAGCAGTCCGCGTGGTTGTGGTGGGCGGCGGAGCCTCTGGGGTGCTGCTAGCTGCACGCCTGCTCGACGCAAGCTTTGCCAAGGAAGTGCACGTGAGCATCGTGGAACCGTCTGGTCGGCTAGCGGCGGGTGTGGCCTATGGGACAGATGACCCCGAGCACTTGCTTAATGTGCGGGCCTCTGGCATGAGTGCTGACCCCTCGCGCCCCAGTGACCTTGTTGACTGGATGGCTGCCCGCGGTCTCGGCGGCCCCGATACGTTTCTGCCGCGACGAGAATTTCGCGAGTACCTCCTGCAGCACCTTGAGCTAGCAGCCGCCCGCGCCCAACCGGGTAGTTTGGAAGTACTTCAAGACCAAGTGGTTGCTCTTGAACCCAGCAGTGGTCGGACTCACGTGAGGCTCAGTTCAGGCAAGAGTCTGACTGCAGACTTTGTTGTGCTGGCAATCGGAAATCCCGCTCCGGGTATTCCCGATTCGCTCAAGAGCTTGGCTGGCACAACAGGCTGGGTACCGGATCCCTGGGCACCAGAAGCACTGCAAGGCTTGCAGGGCAAACAGCGCATCGCGTTGGTCGGGACTGGACTCACCATGGCGGACGTGGCACTCACGCTGAGTCGTCAGAGCACCGTATCGAAGCAGCTCAAGCTGATAGCTCTGTCTCGTAATGGGTTGCTACCCAAAAGGCACCTCGTCAAGCAGCCTCAGCGCCCCATGCAAGTCATTGACCTGGCGCAGGATGCAAAGGATGTTCTTTCACTTCAGGCCAAGATTCACGCCCGGATTCAAGACCGGGTCGGTGCTGAGTACCCCGATGAGAACTGGCGCGAAGTTATCGATGCAATCCGGCCGTTCGCGAATGCTCTGTGGCGAAGATTCGACGATACACAGCAGAGCATTTTTCTGAGTCACGTCCTGCGAGATTGGGATGTGCATCGTCATCGAATGTCACCCCCTACTGCGGGCCGCCTTGCTGGGCTCATTTCTTCTGGCGTGATGACAACGCATGTCGGGCAGGTTCTGCAAGCTGTCAACTCGCCTGAGGGCGAGATCGACCTTGGTGTTGAAATGAATGGTAGCCCGCAGCAGCTGTACGTAGATGCAGTGGTGAACTGCACCGGCCCGGGTCGAAGTTGGCTCCCCCCTGCAAACCCGGTCGTGACAGACTTGATGAGCCGCGGACTTGCTCAGCCTGACCCGCATGGTCTGGGTCTCATGACGACGGCGCAGGGTTCTCTCTTAGGGCAAGACGGTTTGCCGGTAGATCATATTTTTGTGATGGGTCCACCTCGTCGGGGAACGCTTTTTGAAACAACGGCAATTCCCGAGTTGCGGAGCCAAGCACTCCATATCGCCGATCAGATCTTGCTGAGCTAACCCTGTTTGCTAACCCTGTGATCTAGCCGTGCTGCCAGATTCGCTGTTGCAGGGTTCGTTGACCAGCCAGGGCAAGGGCATCTATGGCCTCGATCTGCTCTGCGCTGAGGTGCCAGCCAAGCGCACCTGCGTTCTCGGTTGCTTGACCAGCGTTCTTTGCCCCCGGGATGGGCACAGCACCCTTCGAGATGATCCATTGCAGAGCAACTTGGCTTGGAGTTTTACCCCCGTGAGCAATTCCAATTTGGCGGAGATTCTCTACGATTAGGTCTATTCGCTCCATAGGATGTGCTGAAAAGGTGCGCTTGCCAGGAGGTGGATTCGCCGCGGAGTACTTTCCGGTCAGGCGACCTTGACCGATTGGCGAGTAAGCCAACGGCACCACCGCAAGGTCTCTGCAGGCCTGCAGCAGGCCAGAAGTCTCTGGCATACGTCGCAACGGTGAGAATTCAATTTGATTCGAAGCTAATGACAATCCTCTAGCTGCGAGAGCCGCTTGGATCGAACTCATCTCCCGAATGGAATAATTCGAAACCCCCACAGCACGGATCAGCCCCTCGGCGTGAATGGTCGCGAGCGCATCAGCCATTGCGGCATGGGTTCGAAGGCTGATTGGTCCGTGAATCTGGTACAGGTCGATGCATTCAAGGCCGAGGCGTTCGAGTGAACCGAGTACTGCTGTGCGCATAGCCGTCCGTAAACGTGGCTTATGGGGAAGGGGCATGAATTTGGTGGCGATCAGTACCGAGGACTTGCGTTCTAGATCCGCTGCAAGCAGTTTGCCAATAATGCGCTCGCTCTCGCCCTTGCCGTACACCTCGGCAGTGTCAAAGAGCGTTACCCCAGCAGCCAGCGAAGCATCCCATGCCTGTTCGATCGAGGCCTCAGTAAGAGCCGAGTCGTACCCACCCATACCCCACGTGTCGCGATCTCCCCAAGCCCATGTCCCCACTCCTAGGGGAGCAACAGCAGAATTGCACCCGACAAAACTGATGGTCTTGGAACCTCGATCGGGTTGTGCTGCGGGATACATCTGCAGAACAGTAGAGGGGATTCAACTTTCGGTGCTTGCTCAGGGGGTGTGAGCGTCGAAGAAATCCAAGACTCGTTCAGTGGCAGAGATCTGCATATTGGTTGGCCCAGTAATAAATTCCACCAGAGTTGTAGCTCCAGCCCAGGTATGGCCTGCGCCGATCATGCGCCAATATTGCACCCTGTGGTTCTCGCTGCATCCCTGATAGGTATCAACGATTACGGATGGGAACAACTGCTCCGAGACTGCCCTCGGGTCACAATCCGATCGTGCAGCGTTGGTCGCGACAACCTCGTCAACAGAGAGCCCCTCCGGAGGAGCAAATGCCACCTTGCTGCCTGAAAGGGGGGCAATTGGATCTGCGCTGCCATGCAAAATCATGACGTCAGTCCCGGCTGACTCTGGGCAAAGGTCGGTCAGATTTGAGCCACCCGAAGCCGCTATTCCAGCCATGCGCCATGGCATCGTGCAAGAGAGCGCTTGTGCCATGGCGGCACCTGCAGAGAACCCGGCGGCAAATTCACGGTTGCGGTCAACGCACAGGGAATCCTCAACGGTGTCAAGGGCAGCGGACAGGTAGCCAAGATCGTCCACTCCATACTCAAGGCCGCCCGGTACTGCCCAGCGTGGACCAGGCTCGCTGCCGAGCGGAGTAATCACGATGTAGTTGCGAGCGGTGCCGGCAGCGGCAAGCTGAGAGTATTGATCCCACACTCGAGCGTTCAGCGTGAAGGGGTGCAGGCTCACCAGAACCGGTAGTGGCTCACTCCCGGCAGACCCCGCAGGCGTTGTAGCAGCGGCAGGGAGATCCAACAACGCATTACGGCTTCCGTGAGCAGTAGTGACCCTGAGAACCGATCGTCCAGTAGGGGGCCTTGGCGTGGCTGAACTGCACCCAGCAGAGGGCTCGATCGTCGAGTTGGCCACTTTGCCGCGTCCGATTGGTTGGGGTCGAACTGTTGGGCCGGGAGCAACCGGCGGCACGCAAGCGACAAGAAGCACGGTCGTTACAAGAGCCGCACATGCCGCAGCGGAAATTCTGTGAACTGATCTTTTTTGCTTTGCAGAAAATCGAGTTGACATCGCCCAGTCCCGTCCTGAGAGTCGTGATGCCTAGGATAGCCATTCATCTGCCTAAGCGGCGATTTGATCAACCCACATGTTGAGGTATGCGGTGTTCATTGCGCAGGTGGGAATGTGGCCATTGCAGTCCGTTGAGGACACAAGATCCAGCCAAGGATTCGTGCCTGTAAGCCAGGTTGTGACAAAGAGGGTAAACGGTTGCGCCACTGGGACTAGGGGATCCTGCGTTCCATGAGCGATATAGCCGGGTGCATCGCCAGCGTCAGCGAGAGTCACTGCAGAGGCTGCCTGAATGGCATCGCCGCTTGCATTGGGACCGAGCCACGCTCGCTGTTGAAGCTGTGCCACACCAGGAACTCGCAGGTCGTAGATACCGGAGATAGCAATCCACCCGTCGACAGGTGAACTGTTACCGCGTGGGCTGTTGGGATTATTTGCGCCCAGTCCAATGAGTGCGGCAAGGGTTCCACCTGCAGAGTGTCCAGCAATAATGACCGTAGCTGGGTTGATTCCGTAGTTCGGCCCGGTTGATCGAGTCCAGTCAATGGCTGCTGAAACATCTGCCACTGCAGCGGGAAATTGATTCTGGTTGCCAGAAGTCAGCCGGTAATCAATATTCAGCACGGCAAAACCGCGATCGATCTGATCCATGATTGGTGTTGCATAAGCCGCAATTTGCTGTCGGGAACCAGTATAAAAACCGCCAGCATGAACGAGGACTATCACCCCTTTGTTTCCTCCGGCCTGTGGCAGGTAGAGGTCTCCAGTTAGGCCGGGGGAGTATTCGACCGTTCCAGCAGACACATAGGGCGCCGTTGCGGAACGGCTAGTTTGCCGGCCCGCTGTTGGTACCACGCAAGAACTCAAGATGCACGTGATGAGGGTCAAACTCAGTGCTGCTAGAAGGTTGCGATGGCCTGGCGAGATCGGTAACACCCGTTCAGTGTGCCGCTAGATGTAGGTAAAACCACCCAATCTGTCCTAGCTTGTCGAGGAATGAACGCAAATACGGTACTGCTTGCGTTCACCATTGGGCTGAGCCCTCTAGCTGCGCTTGCTTCGTTGCTGCTGCTGAGTTCTGAACGAGGCACCAGAAAGGCAGCGGCTCTTGCTGTTGGTTGGGTCACAGCAGTGGCCGTGGTGGGGTTTGGAACCCTGTTTCTTGAGGGTCAGGTCGAGAGCGGCTCCGGCAGCGCATCAGCCAGCATCACAGCGGTCATCGACATTCTGCTTGGCGTGATTGCAATTTTCGCAGCGATTCGCGTACGCCGGCAGGAACAACATGGTGGAAAGAAGACTCCAAAGTGGCTGAGTCGGCTTGACCAGATGTCGCCACTTCCAGCCCTTGTACTCGGTGCGTTCCTGCCTCCCTATGCACTCGCTGTAGCTGGTGCCAACAATATTTTGAAGGACTACAGCAGCCAGTCAGCGCAGTTCGGCGCAATGGTCATCTTCACCCTCGTTGCTTCGCTTGATGTGCTGGTCCCGTTGCTCGTCGTACTCGGCAGCCGCCAGCCCGAGCCACTTCTTGCCAAGTGGCGGGCACTACTGCTCGAACATTGGCCCAAAGTATTGCTCTGGTTGTTCCTGCTCATCGGGCTGTACCTCATTGCCAAGGGCGTGAATGCGCTGGTTTGAGCCATCTAATTCGCCATCCGATTAGACTTCGGATGTTCAGATTTTAGGGGGTCTGTTATGGCTGATGTAGCTGACGTTGATGAGATAGCGACAACTCCAACCGGGGCCGTGCAACAACCCTCGATGGGGTTCTTGCTAGCCGGCTTATTGGCGGGCGCTGGAGTTATCCACCTGGTCATGATCCCCTCACACATCGGGGAGTCCTGGGCCGAAGGAATCGCTTTCGCGGTGGTGGGCTGGGCTCAGATTGCTGCAGGCGTTGCGCTGCTTCTAGGTCGAGGATCGCGCAGGCTCTACACAGCAGTGATTCTTGGAAGCGCAGGGGTTGTTGCGCTGTGGGTTTGGAGCCGCACAGTCGGGCTTCCCTTCGGCGCACATGCCGGAGTTGTTGAATCAGTTGGACTAGTTGATCAGATTTGTGCGGCTCTAGAACTGGGAGCGGTACTTGTTGCCGGTGCAATGTTGTTCGTTCCGTCTCGCCTGCGCATCGGCATGCTCGGCGCCTCGGTTGCGGCAATTGCTGTGCTTGGCCTTGCGACTGCAGCCATTGTCAGCCCGGATGCATCTTCTCATGGTGCTCACGCAGGTGGCCCTGCTACTGGCACTGCTACTGCTGCCGGGGCAACCACGGCCCATGGAGATCACGCCGCAGGATCAGGGCATGTCGCGCAGATGGCAGCGATTGACCTTGC
>WLLG01000048.1 GCA_009700815.1 Actinomycetota bacterium | reverse complement strand
GGCAATGTCTGGCGCTTTTGATCTGCGGGTGCCGCTAGAAGTGAATTTGTCGAGGGGCAGCACCTGGGCTGCAGCAAAGGGCTGAGCAGTGCCTGACTCGTTACCGGAACGGCACTGGTTTGAAGACGTAGCTGACCATCTTGGACCGGCCTATCTGCGCTACTCGTTCACCATGGGCACCAAGCAAGAGGTTGGGTTTTTAGTGCAAGCACTCAACCTGGAAGCGGGCATGAGGGTCTTGGATGTGGGCTGTGGTCCCGGCAGACACGCCCTTGAGCTTGCAAAGCAGGGTATTTCTGTTGTGGGAGTCGATATCAGCGAGAGCTTTATTGATGTGGCTCGGGAGTCTGCAGCCGCTGCAGACGTATCAGAGCTGGCGCAGTTCATCCGCTGCGATGCACGACAGATGAGTGTTGATGATCGCTGTGCGGGGCAGGGCTTTGACGCTGCAATCTCGCTCTGTCAGGGAGCGTTTGGCCTTGGCGGGGCGCCGGCTGTGACCGACCCTCAAAACCTGGCACCCGATCTGGCAGTGCTGTCTGGGATTCGCGACTCGTTGCGGCCAGGGGGGAGACTTGCAGTCTCGGCATTCTCTTCATATTTCCAATTGCAATGGCTCGAAGAGTCAGATCGGTTCAACGCTGCGACGGCAGTCAACACCGAACAAACCGAGTTGCGTAATGCCCAGGGCGCCCGAATCCCTTCGCAGCTGTGGACCACCTGTTACACCCCGAGGGAGTTACGCATGCTTGCCGAGCGGGCACAACTACAGGTTGAGCAGATCTATTCAGTCACCCCGGGGGAGTATGGCCCCAACGAACCAACCGCCGATACGCCCGAGTTCTTGTTGTTGGCACAACGACCAATTTGAATCTCTACTTTCAGCCTGTGCTCTAGGCGGGGTACTCTTGAGGGTTCCTATCCCTCTAGAGCATCGAAGAGTTCCTACGTGTCCGACACCACCACCACTACCGACCAAGACCAGCCAGCGGAAAGCCAGCCTGAAACGCCAGCGTACGTCCCCCGCCAAATCACCTTTGATGATCTTGACGGTCAGTCGCTCGAAGATGCGTATGCAGCGAGCATGGTTGCAGTCGAGGATGGCCAATTGGTCAGCGGTACCGTGGTCAAGGTTGACCGCGACGAGGTTCTGTTGGACATCGGATACAAGTCCGAAGGTGTTATTCCCAACCGTGAACTCTCAATCCGCAATGAGGTCGACCCCAGCAAGGTAGTCAGCGTCGGCGATTTGATCGAGGCCTTGGTTCTTCAGAAGGAAGACAAAGAAGGTCGCCTGATCCTCTCCAAGAAGCGTGCCCAGTACGAGCGTGCCTGGGGAGACATCGAGAAGGTCAAAGCAGAAGAAGGTGTGGTTTCGGGCCTTGTCATCGAAGTCGTCAAGGGCGGCCTCATCGTTGATATCGGACTTCGCGGTTTCTTGCCGGCATCGCTTGTCGAACTGCGCCGTGTGCGCGATTTGCAGCCGTATGTGGGTCAAACCCTTGATGCCAAGATCATCGAACTCGATAAGAACCGCAACAACGTTGTGTTGTCTCGCAGGGCTTGGCTAGAAGAGACTCAGAAAGAACAACGCGAAGATTTCCTCGAGAACCTCAAGCCTGGCGAGCGTCGCAGCGGCGTGGTGTCGAGCGTGGTCAACTTTGGTGCTTTCGTTGACCTTGGCGGCATGGACGGACTTATCCACGTTTCGGAGTTGTCCTGGAAGCATGTTGATCATCCCGGTTCTGTGGTAGCGGTTGGCGATGAGGTCGACGTTGAGGTGCTTGAGGTCGATCTTGACCGTGAGCGCATCTCGTTGTCGCTCAAGGCAACCCAGCAGGATCCATGGCAGGAATTCGCAACCAACCATCAGGTTGGCGAACTGGTCTACGGACGAGTTACCAAGCTGGTCCCCTTCGGTGCATTCATCCAGGTTGGCGATGGCATCGAAGGCCTCGTGCACATCTCCGAGATGTCAGCGCACCACGTTGACCTGCCGGAACAAGTCGTCACCCCGGCCGAAGAACTCTGGGTCAAGATCATTGACCTCGACCTTGAGCGTCGCCGTATCTCGCTGTCTATCAAGCAGGCCGCAGAGGGCGGCGTTGTGGCAGCGGAATACCAGCAGCACTTCGGTGAGCAGAACTATGACGCCGAGGGCAACTACACCGGCGAGAAGCTTGATCTTGATAGCACCTCAGAAGGCCAAGAGGCTTGGGCTGAGTTCTACGCCGAACAAGGGCTAGACGCTCAGGGCAACCCACTCACAGAGGCTGAAGCAGAGGCAATCGTCGAGGAAATCATCGAGGAAGCCATTGTGGAGGAGATTGTCGAAGAGATGATCGAGGAAGCCATTCTTGAAGAGATCGCCGAGGAGATTGTCGAAGAGATGATCGAGGAGGCAATTCTTGAAGAGATCGCCGAAGAAATCGCTGAGGCAGAGGCTACCGAAGAGTAATTCTTGGCTTTTGCCCAACAGGGCTGCAGATTGGCAAAGAACCCCGCTAACCGGCGGGGTTCTTTTGCGTTTTGGGTTGAGTTCTCAAGCTTTGGTGCTTTCGTGTCGATCAACTCACAACGATGTTCCCCGGTGGTTCGCAATGGACACGGGGGATCTGCATATTCACAACATCTACGGAGCGAGATTCCTGTGAGCTCAAGACGAACCCTAATCCTTATCGGCGCAATAGTCATTGGAGGCCTCGCAGCATTCCTGACTATGAACTACGTCAAGGGGGTCGAGAGTGAGAGTGCTGATAAAAACCAGATGGTGACCGTGCTCGTAGCGGCGGGCCCGGTTGCAAAGGGTTCCTCGGCTGATGAGGCACTTGCGAGCCAATCAATCCGAACTGCTGAGCGTCGCCGTTCTGAACTGCCAGCTAGTGCAGTCGTTCGCCCTGAAGATATCTCTGGTCAGGTTGCAGCCGTTGACTTCGGAGGTGGCGAAGTCATTACCTCGATGATGTTCCTTCCGGTTCAGGAACTGACTGGATCGAAGGGATCCAGCATCGATGCAGGAAACGTTGCTATCACCATCATGGTTGAGCCAGATGCGGGAGTAGCGGGCCTGATTCAGCCGGGCGATTCCATCAACATCATGGCGCTCGGCCCTGTTGCACCGGGCACAGATGGTTCACCTACGGCTCCACTCAGCAAGGTGAGCGCCGATGCCGGCTCCCCATGGAGTTTGGGTCAGCCCTATGTGTATGCGTTCCAAGATGTAAAGGTGCTCGGAGTAGGCAAGAACCTAGGAACCCCAGTCGCCGCTCCAGCGACTGCACCAGGTGCCGAGCCTGCTCCGGCAGCTGCCCCCGCAACCGACACCAACCTGATCACTGTGCAGATACCAGCGGATCAGGCACCCCTACTGATCTCTCTGCGAGGAGCTGGGCTGTACCTGACGCTCAACCGCCCCGACTATGAAGCTGCTCCCATTCCCTTCGTTAGCTCCCTGCCCTCCTTCAGTGGAGAAGAGGGTCGATCCCCATACCCGGCAGCTTCCGCTGAGGCTGTTGCGCCCGCCGGATCTGCCGGGGCAACAGGACAGTGAGCAGCACGTTCATGCCCGAATCTCAGTATGAAGAGCGAACCGAACCGGTGCTCAACATCTCAGAACCTGCTGTTGTTCAACAGCAAACGAACTCGACCGCCCCAGCAGAGATGGCCGCTCACAGTATTCAAGTTTCGGTTGCCATCGTCGAGCCTGATGCGCCCACTAGGGATCGCCTAGTAGGGCTGCTGAGCGCGGGGGTGACCCCATTTGGTTCGATCGAAGAACTCGCCGCTCGTCTGACCGGAACCGTTCCAGTAGTTGTGGTGCTTGGCCCCTCATGCGCCAATGAAGACACGCTCGAAATTGCTGAGCGCGTGATGGCCCAGTACCCGATTCTCGAAATGATCCTGATGGTGGAGGAGCTCAGCACCTCCATGCTTCAACAGGCCCTGCGGGCTGGGGTTCGTGATGTTCTTGCCATCGCAGGAGACGCCGCTGCTCTGCCCGCGGCTGTGCAGCGACTCGCTGTTCTGCTTGATCAGATGCAACGCCAAGCTCAACTAGCTGGAACTATTAGTTCAGCCGGAGGCGCCTTACCTGGCTCCATGAGCGAGACGGGGGCGGTTCCTACTGTCCCTGCAGGCACTGATGTTCCCCCTGTGTCGATGGAGCCCGTACATGGCCAAGTGCTGACGGTCTTTTCACCCAAGGGCGGCTCAGGCAAGTCAGTCATTGCTACTGCTCTAGCTACTGCTCTAGCTCAACGGTCCGATAAACCAGTCTGCCTAGTTGACGCAGATCTGCAGTTCGGTGATGTTGCCGTGATGCTCAAGCTGATTCCCCATCACACCATTGTCGATGCAGTCGCTGCTCTTGACCGACTCGATGCACCACTCCTAGACAGCTTGCTCGTGACGCATGAGGAGTCCGGCCTCAAGGTGTTACCCGCTCCGCTCGAGCCTGCATTCGCAGATCAAGTGGGTGCCACAGAGATGGTGGCAATCATTGAGTTGCTGCGGTCGTTTTGCTCCTATGTCATTGTCGACACGCCTTCGTACTTTAACGATGTGGTTCTGGGTCTCGTAGAAGCATCTGACAAGGTGCTCCTGGTTTCTGGCCTCGACATCCCAAACGTCAAGAACGTCAAGATTGGGCTGCAGACACTTCGCCTTTTGAATACCCCAATGGAAAAGCTCTTACTGGTTCTGAATAGGGCTAATTCCAAGGTCAAACTTGACGTTGGAGAGGTTGAACGCACCCTGCAAATGAAGGCAGATGTGCTTGTTCCTAGCGATGTGGTGGTTCCGCAGTCAGTGAACAAGGGAGAGCCCGTAGTGATCTTTGCTCCCAAGTCGTCAGTTAGTAAGGCCATCTTCAGTTTGGCCGAGATATTTCTTCCTCAAGAAGCTCACAAAAAGCGCTTTCTCGGCCGATCTGAGTAGTCAGAAACGGTTTCCTACCAAACTTTCTCGAACATCCTCTGGAGCGATCAGTGTCACTTTCCGAACGACTCAATAACCAACAGGCAGGCTCGCTCGCAGGTGGCACGGCACTACTCCCACCCGTGGGACAAACGGCCCCAGCCGGCGGCTCTACGCAGGCAGCCAACTCCGCTCCTACACCGCCTCGTCATGATCCTGCGGCTGCTGAACTGCGGCACCGGGTGCATCAACTCCTCATCGATGAACTCGGACCGATCCTGTTCGACAACCGCCTCAGTGAAGATGATCTTCGGAGGCGGGTGAACGAGCAACTACAAGCTGCGGTTGCCCTCGAACGAGTTCCGTTATCTGCAGCCGATAAAGCTCGGCTGATTCAAGATGTTACTGATGACATCTTGGGATACGGACCGATCGACTGCCTGCTCAGAGAAGAAGCAGTAACAGAAATCATGGTGAACGGTCCAGATCGCGTCTTTGTTGAACGCGACGGCAAGCTCACCAAAGACCCGAACGTTCGCTTCCTCGATGAGGATCACGTTCGACGAGTGATCGACAAGATCGTCTCTGCTATAGGACGCCGCATCGACGAGTCCACCCCAATGGTGGATGCACGACTTCCAGATGGCTCACGAGTCAATGCAGTCATTGCGCCGCTGGCAATCGGTGGGCCCTTCCTGACGATTCGTAAATTCTCCGCAGATCCACTGCAGATTGAAGACCTGATTCGATTTGGGTCAGTGAATGTTCATGCCGCAGAGTTTTTGCAGGCTTGCATCCTGGGCCGCCTGAACGGGGTGGTTTCTGGAGGTACTGGTTCCGGTAAGACAACGATGCTTAACGTGCTCTCGAGCTTTATTCCCGACGACGAGCGCATTGTTACGGTGGAAGATGCCAAGGAACTCCAACTTCATCAGGAACACGTGCTGTCGATGGAGTCTCGTCCTTCTAACGTAGAGGGCCGCGGCGAGGTCACGATTCGAGACCTGGTCAAAAACTGCTTGCGCATGCGCCCCGACCGCATTGTGGTTGGCGAGTGCCGTTCCGGTGAAGCGCTCGACATGTTGCAGGCTATGAATACCGGCCACGACGGCTCACTCACCACAGTGCACGCAAACAGCCCACGGGACACACTCGCTCGCCTAGAGACCCTGGTGCTGATGGCTGGATTCGACCTGCCAATTCGTGCCATTCGTGAGCAGATGGCCTCTGCGATTGACATCATCGTGCAACTCACGCGACTTCGCGACGGTACTCGTCGAGTAACTCACATCACCGAGGTGCAGGGGATGGAGGGTGACATCATCACACTTCAGGATGTGTTCTTGTTCGACTTTGGTGCAGGAGTAGATGAACACGGAAGGTTCCGTGGCGAGCTTCGAGCAACTGGGGTACGACCCAAGTTTGCCGAGAAGCTTGCCGATCAGGGCATTCTTCTTGGGGCCGAAGTCTTTAACCCCAATTCGGGAACGCATGCTCCGTCGGGCCGGCTGTGAGAGCGCCTCGCGCAGTTGCTCTGCTGCGCGGTCTCTGCGCTGCAGCGCTGCTCTGCGCAGTAACGCTGTTTACTTTTGGTGCCGCTGGAATGGCTGCCGCTACCTCGGCAGCAACAACTGCTGACCCTTCTGGGGGTGCAGATGCGCCTGTCATTCGCGTCGGGCAAGTTGATGCAGCTCGAAGCCCAGCACAGGTGCAGGGTTGGCTGACGGGAGGCGCAGTCGGCGAGCTCAAGGTTGCTGTGGCCGGCGCTGCTGCAGTTCCGGCAGAGGCTCGGCTGAGCACAGAACTCGGCCGGAGTACCAATGTTGTAGTGGTACTCGACAATTCTGCTCTGCTCGGGAATGCTGTGGTCCAGCTCTCTAAGAAGGCCGTCGCACCCTTTATGCCAGGCGCCGGCGTGGTTGACTCGCTCAGCATCGTAAGTACTGGTGGGGGTAGCAAGGTTGAAATTGCAAACAGCACCTCTGAGGTGGCAGTTCAAGATGCGCTCAGCCGAGTTCGTCCGCTTGGTGAATCTGCCACGTGGGATGGCTTGAGCGCAGCCGCGGATCTGTTAGAGAACCGCGGTAGTGACACGAACGGCACTGTGGTGCTGTTTGCAGCATCTGCAAGCACGGCTCAAAACGGTGGCTCTGCAGCAGCCTTGGCAGCACTCCGCAAGGCGGGGGTTGATCTTCAGGTAGTGGCTGCGGCGAGTAATCCAAACCTTGAGGGAATCAGTTCAATGGTCGGCGACTTGGGCGGCTCATTGCAGGTCTTGCAGGCTGATACCGAGATCGTGCCTCAGTTCGAGTACGCCTCAGAGATCATCAAAGGTCGATTTGAGTTCGAGGTGAACACGCCCAACGGGGATGTTTCGCTGGTACCGCTCACCCTGAGTGCAGGGGAGTCGGCAACGAACATTGCCTATGTGCCTGGCCTGTTGCGTGTCGGAAGCACGGCGCTTGCATCAACCCCAGAGGCCTCTGGAGGTCTCTTTGGATTCCTGAAAAATCCATATATGAAGTGGCTGATCGTGCTGCTCGGAGTTGCTGCAGTTGTCACCATCGTGTGGACAGTCCTGTCCATGGTCATCCCCGATGAGAACAGTCTGAGTCGCAGGCTGAGCGCGTATGAAGAGGTTGAAGCAGGCCCGACCGAGGCTGACATCACGGGGGTCGAGGGTCACGCCACCGTTCCTATTATTCAACGTGCCGTAAAAATGACCGGCTCAATCGCCGATCGCCGAGGTCTGACCGAAAAGCTCGAATTAGATCTGGAGCGAGCCAACCTTCCGCTGCGGGCACCCGAGGTCATGTTCTTTGTAGCCGCCGCCGCTGCAACCTTGATGCTGCTGACCTTTCTCCTGACTCGCAGTTTGATCCCAGCACTGATCGCCGGAATCCTTGCAGTCGTGCTGCCCAGAGCCATTCTGAACATGCGGATTCGCCGTCGCCAGAAGGCCTTCGGGGATCAGCTGCCAGATACGCTCACCTTGTTGGCGGGCACAATCCGTGCCGGATATGCGGTGTCTCAAGGCTTCGAGTCGGTTTCAACAGAGATCTCGGAGCCCATGGGAAGAGAGCTACGTCGAGTCGTCACAGAGACCCGTTTAGGCCGTTCCCTAGAGGAGTCGCTTGAGGCCGTTGCGGAGCGCATGGACAGCGCTGACTTTGAGTGGGCCGTCATGGCAATCCGAATCCAGCGGGAGGTCGGTGGAAATCTGGCCGAACTGCTCGCCACCGTGGCCGAGACAATGACGCAGCGTGAGCGCCTGCGCCGAGAGGTCTCTACGCTCACCGCAGAAGGCAAAATGAGCGCAATCATCATTGGGCTCTTGCCGCCAGGCTTGGCCGTGGTCATGTGGGTGATGAACCCCGCTTATATCAGCGAGCTCTTTCAGCCCGGATTGGGATACATGTTGCTAGGCGTTGCCGTGCTGATGATGGGCATCGGATTCGCATGGATGAAAAAAACCATCACGATCGAGGTCTGACAGATGTCCCTAACGTTGTTGTTACCCACAATTCTGATAGCCCTCGCAGTTGGCACGGCGGCCTACACCGTCATAGCCCAGCTAGAAGAGCGCAAAATGATGCGCTCCTCGCTGCGACGCCTTGACGGTTACGAAGTCGAGAGCCAACGGAACCAAGAGATGCTCGATCCGCTGCGCGAGCGGGCGTTTGCCCCGATTGTCAGTGGGCTAACAGGTATCGGTCGGCGCCTGACTCCGGCCGGGTATGTGGAGAAGGTGCGGCTCAAGTTTGTCCATATGGGAAACAATTCCCCGACTGCTGTCGACCGCTTCTTGGCGATTCGCGTTGCGACCGTAGTAGGCGCAGTGCTGGTGTTCTTGGTGTTCTTTGTGTTCAACCTGTCGGGACTCACCGGAAACATGAAGCTGGCAGCCGGCGGGCTCTTGATGTTGGTTCTGGTGATCGGGCCGGACTCTTCGTTGAATCGCAAGGTCGCAGCACGACAGGTTGAAATGCAGCGTGCACTGCCCGATACGCTTGATCTGCTCACTATCTCAGTTGAGGCTGGCCTTGGATTCGAACAGGCGTTGGATCGGGTGATTACTGCTGTGCCTGGTCCGCTTACCGATGAGTTCGCCCGTATGCTTGGCGAAACCCGAGCTGGAGCTGCCCGCTCCGATGCCCTCCGAGCTATGGATGAGCGGTGCGATGTCCCTGAGTTGCGAGCCTTTGTTCTTTCAATCATCCAGGCCGACAACTTTGGTGTGTCTATTGGGCGAGTCCTTCGAGCCCAAGCTGAAGAAATGCGAATCAAGCGCCGCCAGCTTGCTCAAGAACGTGCCCAGAAGGCACCCGTAAAGATGCTGATTCCGATGGTGTTCTGCATCTTCCCTGCGCTCTTCTTGGTTGTTCTTGGCCCAGCGATGCTCTCGATCAAGAAGAGCATGTAGGCCAGTGCCGGCACCTGCCACGAGCGATGCCGACCTAGCTGTATCGGAGCCAAAGCCCGCCCCGGGCACCTATGCGCCGATTATGTGGTTATTCGCTGGATTATCGGCGCTCATCGCCGCTGCTCCGATCTCGGATAACAGTTTCTTGACTCATTTGGCCACGGGTCGGCTCATTGTGGGTAGCGGCCTTCCGCAGCAGAACCCGTTCTTATATTCCAGCACGGCATTCCCAGTGCCGAGCTACTGGTGGTCGATTCTGCTGGGTGCGGTTGATTGGGCGGGTGGAGCAACCGGGCTGCGCTTGCTGACTGCTGCGTTAGCAGGCTTGCTTGGGGCCTTACTGGTGCGCATGGCTGCGAGCGCCGAGGCCACTGAACTAGGTGCCGCAGCCTCCCCCTCTGCTGGTGAGGTCACGCAAGACGGAAGTTCGCTGCCCGGTCTGCTCGCAGTGTTGTTGCCCGCTGGGCTGGGGTTTATCTGCTTGCTGAGCTTTCTGAATGGTCGGCCGCACCTGATTGGGTTTGTGCTGCTGGCCCTCATGGTTCTGGTCTGGAAAGAAGGGCGATCCCCCTGGTGGTTGCTTCCAATTTTTGCCGTATGGGTCAACGTTCACGGGTCTTGGCTCTACGGCTTGATCGTGCTGGGGATGTTTCTGGTGGCCACCACGATTGATTCGCGAAAGCTGATGCCAAAGCAGTTCGCTCTTGCCGGTACCGCAGTGCTCGGCGTGGTCATTGGCGGGGCGTTGTACCCCGACAGGTTTGCGCTGTTGCTGTTGCCAGCAAAGCAGTTTGGCGATCCGATCGAGCGTGAGGCCTTGCAGAGTTATCAGGAGTGGGGCCGGGTGGGATTTGATCAGCCCATGTTGTGGATGATGCTTGCCATTGCCATCTTGGCAATCTTCGGCTGCATACGTCAGCGGCGCTATGCCATGACAGTGATGGTCGGGTTGCTCGTCATCCTAGGATTCTCGGGACTGCGACTCGTTCCGATTGCAGCCGTGGCGTTGTTGCCT
>WLLG01000047.1 GCA_009700815.1 Actinomycetota bacterium | reverse complement strand
TCAGCACGGAGTGGACTGAACCGTTCCATCTTCAAGGCATCTGGTGAATGCCCAGATGGTGCCTGTCAGGTTGGCGCCCGTCAGATCTGCTCGAATGAGTTCCGTCTGGGTGAAGTCAGCGTAAGACAGGTCGGCTCCTGACAAGTTCGCAAGGTAGAGAACCGAACCCGCGAAATTCACCCGCGCAAGATTGGCGGAGGAGAGGTTCGCCGCAATCAAGGTTGACATTGACAGGTCAGCCCCAGACAAGTTCAGCCCTGATAGGTCGGCTCCGGATAAGTCAGCTCCCGGGCCCACGAAATACCCCCGCCGCAACGACCAGCTTGCTGCTGGTAGCACGAGAGGCGTCCCCTCGATCAAGCCCGACCGCGCGCCGCGCAGGTCAGCTCCCAGCAAATTCGTTAAGTACATCTTTGAACTTGTCAGCGCTGAGCGTCGAAGGTCAGTCCCCGTCAAGTTCGCCAAACTTAGATCAGCGTAGGAGAGGTCGGTCCCAGAAAAATCTCGCCCAGATAAGTCGCAGCCGTGAAAGTCAACGCCCCGATGAGGGGCCGCCGAACAATCTGCAGCTGGGACAGAAGGAGCGCAAGAAGACGCAGCGAACCCACCCAAGAGCACAAGAAACAAGATGGCACCACAGCGACGCATACTCAACCACTCTCCCTCAGACAATCACCTTGCGAAGAGTCTCGCAGGTCTACTGCCAGAAGATCCAAGATTTCAGTGAAATCCGGGCTACTACTTGAATTCCTTGGCAGTTCTTGGCTAAAGGGTTGCAGGGAGGTCGATATACGACCCGTGTGCAACCCAATAGCCAAATGCCAAGAGCACCTAGACCAGCCTTGCCAACTAGCGCTCTCCATCAGTCGCAGAGCCAGCGGATTCCGTCTCGGGATTGGACTCCGCCTCGGACTCAGTCTCGTGCGGCAAGTCTTTGGTGAATGCAAGCGAGATCAGAGCTAAGAGCGCAGCAGCGAGCAGGCCTGTCTTGAGGGCCTGCAGCTGAGCGGACTCGTAGTCGTCAACAATCGCCGTAGTTGTTTGTTCGTCCAATCCAGCTTCTTGCACTGCCTGCTCAATCTGCGAGGAATCCACAAAGTCCACCCCAGACTCAACGGCCACACCGACTTGCGCTGACACTTCGGCGCTGATCCGGTCGTCTTGTTCAACCTTGGTGACGAACACTCCGGTCAACCCGGCCAGCACGATTGCTCCGATGAGAGCCACACCGAGTGAGGACCCAAGCTGTTGGCCGGTGTACTGCAAACCGCCGGCCTCGCCCCGACCAGATACATCAACCGAGGACTGCACCACATTGCCCAACTGCGACACCATCAGGCCCATGCCAATTCCAAGAATTGCCATCGACCCGGCAAACCCAAGATTGGCAAGGTCCGGTTGGATACTCATCAGCAGCAAGATCGCAGCCAGCATCGTGGTGATCAGCCCGGCACGAACAATTGTCCTCACCGAGAACCTGCTCGAGAGTCGAGACCCTGCGCCCGATGCAACGAGCATTGTCACCGACACAGGCAACATCTTGATGCCCGTCTCGAGTGCGTTCAGGCCGATCACCAACTGCAGGTACAACGGAATCACAAAGAACACGCCCATCAGGATCAGGTTCTGGCTAAACAGGCCAATCAACCCTGAGCGCAGCGGCGGGATCTTTAACAGGTCAAGGTGTACCAGCGGGTCTGTACCGATGGCCTCGCGATGACGTTGCCAGCGCAAGAACCCCCACAGGGCGACACCACCTGCAGTGATCACAAAAATGGTGAGCGAGAACCCGAAGATTTCAACGGGCGAATCCTTGGGTCGCAACCAACCCCAAGAACTGGATTGCAGAACTCCAAGAACAACTAGGCCAAGCCCGCTCGCAGCCAACATGCTCCCCAAAAAATCGAGCCGGGGTGCAGTGCCCGTTCGGGGGGTATCGGTGATCAGTCGACTCATGGCCAGAATGAGGAGCACAAGAATCACTTCACCGACAAAGACCACCCGCCACGACAGTTCAGTTGTGGCCCAGCCGCCCAATATGGGGCCCAAGGCAATTCCGGCACCTGCTACCCCACCGATCACAGCGTAGGCAGCTTTGCGGTCGGCACCCTCATAGTTGCCGGCGATCAGCGCCGCGAGAGCTGGCAGAACCAGTGCAGCACCGATGCCCTCCATGACAGACCAACCCAGCGTGAGGATTCCCACCGTGGGGGCAACCGCAGTGACTGCCGAGCCGCAGCCATAGATGGCAAGACCAACAACAAATGCTCGTCGGCGTCCGATGATGTCGCCGATTTTTCCGCCGGTCAGCATGAACATCGCCATGACTAAGCAGTACAAGGTGATGACTGCTTGGATCGTGGTGACCGTGGTGTTGAAGTCATCAACCAGTGTGCTGATGGACACGTTCATCACGGACTGATCAAGCACCATGACGAACTGAGCAGTGGCAAGTGCGACAAGCGGCAGCCATCGCTTCTTGCTCGTTGGTGCTGAACTCGCTGTGCTCATGAACTGTCCCTATGTTGCGCGAGTCGCATCAGAGACTTCTTTTCGCGCTCTATACCCATGGCCTATCGGTGTTGCTTTTGCCTCGTCAAGCGTGCCGTGAGAAGCAATCTCTTCGGTGGTCAGCTCCGTGCGCAGTGTGCCAAAAATCCAGTCCGCTAGCGGAAGCAGGAAGTTCAGATTTGCTCCTAGATCTACGTGATGGATGTAGTGATGACGGTCCAAAAAGCGATACCACGGCTGAGCCTCTATCACGCGATGACTACCGGGTCGGTGAATCGTGTCATGGACAGCAATGAACAGGTTCGACACGATCGCCGAGGACACAATCACCCCCACTAGGAAGGCCCGGCTGCCGGTCAGAAGCCAGGCCGGAATCCAAATCGCAACCGCGCCGATAGCCATGTACCAACTGAAGTGCGCAAGGCGAACTCGAGCGTTACCCCACTTGGATTCGCGCAGGCTTGGAGCGCCATCCGCTGTGATGCCTAGACGCCGCGGCGCTCCGCTCGTGACGTACCTCCAGGTCGGGAAGTAGGTGAAGTGGTGTGCAGTATGCACTGTGTAGATCGGCCTCAAAGCAGGCACTGCTGGCTCGTGATAGACGTACCGATGCACCATCCACTCAAGCGGCGAAGCAAGCAGCGGCACGAGCAGGATGCCAAGGGCACATGACAGCAGAACTGCGAGGTCGCCGCTTCCAAGCTGCCCTGCCACAAAGACAAGCATCGCAGCACAGGCGATCAGCAGTGCTACACCACCGCCGACTCGTCGCGAATCGACGGGACCTAATCCGCTTGGCAGGGCTGTGTTTGTGCGGTTCGCTCTCTGCTGGTTCGCACCTACATCTGAAGCCTGATCCATCTCGCACTCCTCTCTGGTCAACGCACGCTTGGGACCGCCAGGAGGTCCGTGCGGCACCCAGCGTCCAAGGTTGCGGGTCAGACTAAAGTTCGGGAGGTGCAGTCAGTAGGGCCAAAGGCCCCTATCGACCGTTCCTCATGAGGGGCTCTACTTTACCAATGCCTACCCAGTTGGAGTTGCTCTACAAGGCGACGCTTCGTCCCGTGCTGGTTGATGTGCCCGCTTTCGAGTTTGTGATGGTCGACGGGACCGGTGATCCGAATGACTCGCCCGAGTTCGAAGCTGCAGTCTCAACCTTGTACTCCATCAGCTACCCCGTGGTCATGACACTCAAGAAAAGCGGGGCGACCGGACTGAAGGTGGGTCCACTCGAAGGACTCTGGTGGGCTGATGACATGAAAGTATTCGGCGAGGACAGCGGCGACCGCTCGGCTTGGCAGTGGACGATGATGATCCGTCAGCCTTCCGAGGTGCCGCCCGAGCTCTATGAGGCAGCCATCGACAAAGCTGCGAAAAAACTGGGTTCAGCTGCCGCGGAGCGGGCTCGGATTGAGAGGTTTCATGAAGGCCAAGCTGCTCAAGTGCTGCACCGAGGCCCCTACAACGAAGAGGGCCCGAGTATCGCTCGGCTGCACGAATTCATCGCTGACCAAGGGCTCGTGAAAAGCGGGAAACACCACGAGATTTATCTGTCGGACCCACGACGTTGCGCCCCGGAGAGACTACGAACGGTTCTGCGGCAGCCAGTCTGCGCAGAGGGCACACCCTCCTGAGGGTGTCATTGGTCCGTTGGGCCTATGAGAAGGTAATCCCGTGGTCAGCGATCAACTCGTCACGGTTCCTTGGTCCGACGCCTCAGGGCTAGTCAGTTGCCATTTTCCGCTCAATCACCGCCGTCGACTTGAGCACGTTGTGTGCCACGAAAGACTGCTCGCTTGCTGCTCGGGCATCTAAGAGGTCAGCTTTGCGAGCGTGACCTTCTGCCGCGTGTTCTCCGCCGGCGAAAATAACAAAATCAATTAGGTGTAGCGCTAGCTGCTGATCAGCCCCAGTGCCCGCAGACAACTCGTCCACCCTGGCAAAAATCGATTCACTGCCACCTGTCATGGCCAGAACCTCTGCTGCGATATCTGCGCGGGTAGAGGGAAAGAGCATGGATGGGTTCCCGTCGTACCAGCCCACATACCGGCGCAGCAGGTCACGCACTGCAAACGAGGTACAGCCATAGAGGGGCTGAAGATAAGTGCTTTCGGCCAACTCTGCGGGCAATTCAACCTCGTCCAAAATCTGCTCTTGCCACTGGCCTTCATTCAGTCGGCGCACAACTTCGGCGTCGAGCCACCGGAGCGAAGCAGCAGTCACGCTCAGCATCTCTTCGGCATCCTCGGTGAACACACCTCCGTGTCCACTCACTACTGCCACCGGGTGAACGGCAGCCATATCTTCGAGCGCCTCGGCCCATTCCAGAACGTATCGCTGCACCCTGAATGGCGTCCCCGCATTTGGCATTGAGGAAACAATAAAATCGCCTCCGACAATGACCCGTGCGTCCGGCACCCAGACCCAGGTGTGGTCATCGGTCTCGCCTAGACCATGGCGGCATTCAATCACTCGATCTCCCAGACCATTGAGTTCAAGATGATCCTCATACGAAATGGTGGGAGGGCAGTACTGGGCCTTGCGGACCACATCACCTCCACCCTCCCCCCAACTTGCAAACTGCAAATCAAAAGTCTGCGCTAGGTGACCCGCCGTCTTTGCGTATCGCTCAAACCGCTTTGCGACGTTTGCATGCCCAACAATCTCTGGTGGCTGATGGCCGCGGACTCGGGCATCTTCAAGAATCGCTGGGGTTCCAAATGCATGGTCGTAGTGGCCGTGGGTGTAGATCACGTAGCGGACTTCGAGGTCAGTTATCGCTCTCAGTTCCTCTACAACCCGGGGCCCATTAATAAACAGTCCGGGATCAACTACGGCGACACCCTCGGACCCAATCAGAAACGTCGTGTTGCCGAACCCTGCAAGGAAATACACCCCGGGCGCAATCTCTTTCGCTCCGCGTGGCCGGGCGGATGCTCCGAGTGCCTCGGGTCCAGGTCGTTGTTCATTCATATCAGTCACCTTGGGGATCAGGCTCTAGCCGCATCGCTCGGGGGTACCGAGCGTTCCGGGGTAGAGAGCGGGCGGGGGTAGAGAGCGGGCGGCAAAGAGGTTTCAGATGGACCGTAGTAGACAGCCGCAGCCAGCAGGTCTCGGACACAGCGTTGCAACTGCTCAGACGGCGAACTAGCGCCCAAAGTCCCCTCTACTCGATGTCGATTGCTGAACCTCGACGTCCGTTGCTCGACGAGGTGCCCTTTGGCCCTACTCGCCCCGGCTCACTTCCGATGAGACTCTTGCTTCACTCTGCCGACGGAGGTGTCACGTATGCAGACCCCCACTTCATCCTCGGGCGGGTCGGTAAGTTCTGGTCAGATAACTGCGCAACGTTGGGCAGGTACCGGACCAGCGACCTCTCTCACTGGAATTGGGTTGCCAGTGACTCTGGTAGAAGGCGACACCTTCTGCGTGTCGAATGGATCAGGGGATATCGCCACTCATCAGCCGCATGGGCTCTTTGTACTAGACACACGGGTGCTTTCTCGGTGGG
This sequence comes from Actinomycetota bacterium, assembly GCA_009700815.1. GTDB lineage: Bacteria > Actinomycetota > Acidimicrobiia > Acidimicrobiales > Microtrichaceae > IMCC26207. The sequence goes on along the minus strand of WLLG01000047.1, from coordinate 4,479 downwards.
AACTCCACGTCTCCGGGGGTCATCTAGAACCGCTTGCCACAACTTGCGACCAGCCCTTTCATGCCACATTTCTCGGGCGAACCAGACCACGAGGGCGACAGGAAGAAAGCGAGCTTCTCGTCACACGCCGCAGAGACGTCGGGCACGGCATGCGCGAGCAAATTGAGTTCCGCAACTTTGGGCAAAAAGAACTGCATGTCACCGCAGAGATCCACGTTGACGCCGACTTCGCAGATGTATTCGAAGTAAAAGACAATCGGTTAAAAAGACATGGGCAACATAGGCTGTCGAGCAATTCGCGTTGGCTGAGCTTTGAGCAGACCGACGAGCATCAGACGAAACGCGTCACTGTTCATTTCTCCCTTGCCGCAGAAGTTGAGCCAGGTCGGATCACATGGAGACTCGAGATTCCCCCCAAGGGGCTCGTAGAAATCTGCATCGAGTGTGAGCTAGCCATCAACGGCGTCACTCGCCAGATGTTGTTTCCATGTGGAGGAAGCGACATCTCGGCCGGACCGACTCTACGCAAGGTCGATTGGCATGAGCAGACACCCGTTCTAGAGACAAGCAATGCTGCGCTTCAGCAGAGCATTGCCTCTGCAATCAATGACCTTGGCGCCCTGCAGATTGTTGATCCGGAACACCCACAAGACTCGGTCATCGCGGCTGGTGCTCCGTGGTTCATGACCCTGTTCGGACGAGACTCTCTGCTGACCTCCTGGATGGCGCTCATTGCTGACCCCACCCTTGCGCGAGGCGTTCTGACCACGCTGGCAAGACTGCAGGGACAAGTCGTCGATGATGCAACGGAGGAAGAGCCGGGGCGCATCATTCACGAGATCAGATTTGAAAACACTTCTACGCTCTCGCTCGGAGGGGGGTCTCGCTACTACGGCACAGCTGACGCCACACCGTTGTTTGTGATGCTTGCGGGCGAGCTACGACGTTGGGGAATTGACGAGGAGCTTGTGCAGCGCCTTCAGCCCCATATCAGCCGGGCACTCGACTGGATTGAGCAGTACGGAGATAAAGATGGAGACGGTTACGTCGAATACGATCGGCGAAACTCTCAAGGCCTGATCAACCAAGGTTGGAAGGACTCTTGGGACGGTATCAATTTTGCTGATGGCCGCCTCGCAGAGGCACCCATCGCCCTGTGTGAAGTGCAGGCCTATGTTTATGCCGCCTACCTAGCAGGAGCTCACTTCGCGTTAGAGGCTGGCGACCATGAGAACGTGCATCGCTACCAACAAAAGGCGGCGGACCTCAAACTGGCGTTTAATCGAGACTTCTGGCTCGAGGATCGCGGTTGGTTCGCGGTAGGTCTTGATGCGCACAAAGAGCCCATCGATGCCCTCACCTCAAACATCGGCCACTGTCTGTGGACGGGTATTGCCGATGAGGACAAAGCCGCACAAGTGGCCGACCAGCTTCTTCGACCAGAGATGTTTAGCGGCTGGGGAATCCGCACCCTAGCTACCACGATGGCGCGGTATAACCCGGTGAGCTATCACAACGGTTCTGTCTGGCCCCATGACACGGCGATCTGCGTTGCAGGCTTAACCCGATACGGGTATCTCGAACACGCTCACAGGGTCACCCAAGCAATGCTTGATGTGAGCGAGCATTTTGACGGCCGGTTGCCCGAACTGTTTGCAGGTATCGGCCGAGACGAACTGTCTGCCCCTGCCCCCTATCCCGCCTCTTGTTCACCCCAGGCGTGGGCAGCGGCATCACCGCTGCTCTTAGTTCGTTCGATGTTGCGACTCGATCCGTGGGCTCGCCAAAACCGAATCCACGTGGACCCTCGGCCACCGAGAAGTATCGAGCGTTTGGACTTGCACGGAGTGCGAATCAACGATCGAAAGTTGGACTTCCACTGGCACATGGGCAAGCTCCAAGTCGATGGCCTCGACGGGATGGAGCTTTTGCAGTTTGCCCACCCCACCACGCAAATGACCGAATGGGAGGAGCAGTTGTGACCTTCTCCCCTATGTTGAGGCTGCTTCAACACAGACAATGACCTATGCGCATTGCACTGATCGCTCCGCCATGGCTTTCAATCCCGCCGATCGCCTATGGAGGGATTGAAACTGTTATTGATGACCTTGCGAAGGGCTTCACCGCCGCCGGACACGAGGTGCTCTTGTGCGCAACCGGCGACAGCACGTGCCCGGTTCCAACGACTTGGAGTTTCTCTGAATCGCAGTCCACGCGCATGGGAACCTCCGCAGCAGAGCTACGACAGGTCCTGTTTTCATATGCATCAGCCGGTGATGCAGACATCATTCACGACCACACTCTGCTCGGCCCTGTCTTTGCCGCTGAACGCTCCCTCCACAATGTGGTAACCACCTGCCACGGCGCCTTCGACGAGGACCTCCAAAAGATTTATCAGTCCGCTGCTCCCCGAATTCCAACGATCGCCATCTCACAAGATCACGCTCTCAGTGCCGGTGCCATTCCAATTGCCCGAGTGATCCACCACGGAGTCAACCCAGACCGGTTCGCTGTTGGTTCAGGGGCCGGGGACTATCTTGCGTTTCTAGGGAGAATGGCCCCAGCGAAGGGTGTGGATACAGCTATCCGAGTTGCCCGCGCTGCAGGTCTGCCACTTCGGATCGCGGCGAAGATGAGCCAGCCAGAGGAACATCGATATTTTGAGGAGTCGGTTCGGCCACTGCTCGGGGGGGACATAGTCTTTATGGGCGAGTTGGGCTTTGCTGACAAAGTTGAGTTGCTTGGCAATGCCCGAGCGCTGCTCAACCCCATCGACTGGCCGGAGCCATTTGGCATGGTCATGATTGAAGCTCTCGCCTGCTCAACGCCGGTCGTAGCGCGTCGTCGCGGCTCGGTAGCAGAGATCCTTCAGGACGGACTCACCGGCTATATCTGTGACACAGAAGTTGAGCTTGTTGAAGCCGTTCAGCAGATCTCTACCCTTGACCGCTATGCCTGTCGTCAGTCAGTCGAGCAAAATTTCTCTTCGAAGCGGATGGTCGATGACCACCTTGATTTCTATCAGTCAGTCCTCAAGCCCGAGCGCACAATAGATCTCCGCAAGACACCAAGCGACAGGGCCGACCTAGCTCACGGGCTCCGTGGTGCCGAACCGTTGTTTCAATGGGCCTAACGAGGCTCACCGAACTTGCACGCCGAGCTGTGCCCACCGGCCTTGCCCACCCAGATTGCCCGGTTACCTCGGCGGGCGATTAGTGAGTGAACTGTTCGCTCGTTACTTTGCCGTCAAGCATGTGAACAGTGTGATGGGCCCGAGCCGCAACTCGCGGGTCATGAGTCACTACCACCAGAGTGGTTCCCGCTTCATGATGAAGCGACTCAAGCAAGTCGAGCACGCGTTCAGAAGTCTGTGAGTCCAGTCGGCCAGTCGGTTCATCGGCCAGCAAGATTGGCGGGCGGTTGGCTAATGCTCGTGCCACCGCAACTCGTTGGCGCTCACCGCCCGATAGCTCAGCTGGGCGGGCATGCTGCCTGTCACTCATGCCGACAAACTCAAGCAACTCCATCGCAGCAGCCTTGCGTTGGGAGCGAGATTTTGAACTTCCAAACATCGCTGTTTCTATGTTTTCGCGAGCAGTGAATGAAGGAAGCAAGTTATCGAGTTGAAATACCAAGCCAATCTCCTGAGCCCGAAAATGGTCCAAGTGATGCTCCGCCCGCAAGTCATGTCCGGCTACTCGGAGTTCTCCAGCGTCAACGGAATCTAGCGACGCAATAGTGTTCAACAGCGTGGACTTGCCACACCCTGACGGCCCCATAATGGCAACAAAGTCACCCGCCTCTATATCAAGGTCTACGCCGTCGAGTGCCCTGAGTCGGCCTTGTTCGAAGGTCTTCACCACGCCCTGAAGGTGGATTACAGCCTCACTCATAACGCAGCCTCACTCATAACGCAGCCTCACTCATAACGCAGCCTCACTCATAACGCAGGGCCTCCATGGGAGTGAGCCGAGTCGCCCTGATTGCCGGATAAATCGCGCCAAATAGCCCCACAAGAAGCGCTACACCAAGCGCTCTAAGAAACACCTGAGGTGGGTAGGCAGGCACAAGAAGTCCAGAGATCGTGGGAAGAAACGTAATCATTCGCACCATCGCTACCCCCAGTAGCGAACCCGCAAGCATCGCAATTAAACAAAGAACAACTGACTCAGCCAGAATCATTCTCAAGACCCGGCCCGGCGGCCAGCCGATCGCACGGAGAACACCAATCTCACGAGTGCGTTCAAAGATGGCCATCACCATGGTGTTCATCACACCAATCCCCCCGATCACTACGGCGAGTATTGAGATCGCGGTGCTTGCCGCGCTGATCAGGGTAAAACCTTGGTCCACTTGTCCGTACTCGCTCGAATCAGCGATGGTCACCACCTCCGGTACGGCCTGCTGGATTTCCTTCGCTACAAGGTCCGGCGAACTCGTCTTTTCGACGGTGACATAGGCCAAGGTCACGATCCCTGG
>WLLG01000046.1 GCA_009700815.1 Actinomycetota bacterium | reverse complement strand
GGTTGAACTGAGTGAATCAGCAGACCTGCACGCGCAGTACGGAATCACAGCTGTGCCCATTGTTGCCCTCGCAGACGCCGATGGGGCCGTGCAGTCTTCGTTTCTTGGCCCCGTATCTGCCACACACCTGTGGGCGGGCTTGGCGGAACTACGCAACCCGGGCAGCGTTCCGCCCGGATGCACCGACCACTAGAGGCAATTTGGCTAGCTCCGCTGTTTCTGGCTAGCTCAGCCGTTTCTGAGCAGCAAGCCGTTTCTGGCTAGCTAGGCAGTTTCTGGTCCAACAGCACCTGGGTTCTGAAACCCAGTTGGCGGTGCAGGATGCGGTGCCGGTGCAGTGGGTGCAGAGGGTGTCGGGGATGCCGATGGTGTCGGCGAGGGCACTGGCGCTGAGGGAGCAGCCGAAACCGCTCCACTTACAGGGTTCTGGCCCTGCTCAGTGCTCAGATGCGCTGGGATTGGCGGGGGAGTGGCTGCTGACGGTGCAGTCGCAATCGGCGGGGCCGGAGCCACCGCTGATGCCTCTGTTGAGCCATTCATGGACAGAGTGATCAATCGGTTCACTTCGTGGCCAGAGATGGTCTCCTGCTCTAGAAGCCCACGAGCGATCAGGTCGAGCGCATGGCGATGCTCTGTCATCAAGTCAGTGCAGCGCTCTTCGCCCTCGCGAAGCATTCGTTCCACCTCATCATCAATCAGGCGAGACGTATCTTCTGAGAACTCGCGCTGTTGGCCAAAGTCCTCGCCAAGAAACACTGGCGCTGAACCGCCCCAGGCTCGTGGCCCCACACGGTCGCTCATGCCGAACTCAGTCACCATGCGGCGAGCCCGCTCGGTAGAAACCTGCAGATCGTTGCTTGCTCCGGTGGAGCGGTGGTTGAAGACGAGTTTCTCTGCAACGCGGCCACCCATGGCAACCACAATCGACTCTTCTAGATATTCGCGAGAGTACGAGTGGCGTTCTTCCTCCGGCAACTGCTGCGTGACTCCTAGAGCCATGCCCCGAGGGAGGATGGTCACCTTGTGGACAGGGTCTGCGTTGGGAAGCAAAGCTGCGCAGAGTGCGTGCCCAGCCTCATGGTAGGCCGTGATTTCCTTCTCGCTGTCAGACAGCACCATTGACTCGCGACGCTGGCCCATCAGGACCCGGTCTCGGGCATCCTCAAAGTCATGCATCTCTACAATTTTTGCCCCACGGCGAACTGCAGTTAGGGCTGACTCGTTGACCAAGTTGGCCAAGTCGGCGCCCGACATGCCCGGGGTTCCGCGAGCAACGAGCGCCAAGTCCACTGAATCGCTCAACTTCTTGTGCTTGACGTGTACTTCAAGGATTGCCCTGCGGTCATCAAGTTCTGGCAGGGGTACCACGACTTGTCGATCAAAGCGTCCGGGGCGAAGAAGCGCAGAATCCAAAATGTCCGGACGGTTAGTTGCGGCAATCATGACCACACCATCGGTTCCTTCAAACCCGTCCATCTCGGAGAGCATCTGATTGAGGGTCTGCTCACGCTCGTCGTGTCCACCGCCCATACCAGCGCCGCGCTTACGGCCTACAGAGTCGATCTCGTCAATAAAGATGATGGCTCGACCATGCTTACGAGCAGATTCGAACAGGTCGCGAACTCGCGATGCTCCAACGCCGACAAACATCTCCATAAAGTCTGAACCGGAGACTGAGAGGAACGGCACGCCTGCCTCGCCAGCAACGGCGCGGGCAATAAGCGTCTTTCCTGTTCCTGGAGGGCCCACAAGAAGAACGCCCTTTGGAATGCGTGCGCCAATCTCTAGGAAGCGCTCGGGTTCTTGCAAGAAGTCCACAACTTCGCGGATCTCTCGCTTTACCCCTTCATAGCCAGCAACATCGGCAAACAGTGTGGCTGGCCGCTCTGTTGAGTAGGTCTTAGCGCGGCTGCGACCAATGGACATGATGCCGCCCATTTGTCCCTGAGCACGACGCTGCATCCAGACAAAGAATCCAATGATCAAAAGGATTGGAAGCATCAACGGGATGATCTGCATCAAGAATCCGGCCGTTGGAGTGTCGAACTCCACGGCTACGTCTTTTTCGTCCATGAGAATCAGCAGTTCCGGTGGCGGGTCTGTTGGACCCGTCGTGGTAAAGGTCTCGCCACTCTTCATCTCGCCGGTGATGGTTGCATCCACGTTGTTCCAAGTGACGCTCTTGACGTTTCCGTCTTGGATCTCTTGGGTGAACTTGGTGTACGGGATGGGCTCGGTCTTCTTCGCAGACAGCTGTAATGCGCTGATGACCACAAGGCCGACCACGAGCACGAGTACCCAAACCAGCCAAGAAGGAAGGTTGTTGGTGCGTCCAGTTGAACCTCCGGAACCGCCAGACCCCGATGGTGAAGTTTTATTTTGCTCAGCAGGCATAGCTCTAGCCTAGAAGGAGTTGAGACGTTCTCCCTAGCGTGATTCGAAAGACTCTGAGAATGCTCTGCTGTTTTGGTAATTGTTTTGGCCAATACTGCTCAAGCATCCGCAGTTTTGAGCGTTTGCAGCAGTACGTTCTGCCTTCGTGAGCCGGAGCTGCGCCAAACCAACTTGTTCCCGTCGAGCCGTTGCGACGATGTCCTACGCCTATGCCGAAGGCGTTGTGTGGTTAGAACCACTTCGACCGGAGTCGCATCCCATGGTTCATGATCTGTGTGCACAACACGCGGCCAACGTTCGCGTGCCGCAGGGTTGGGAACTGCGCGATGAATTTGAAGCGGCCGAGGCTGCCGATCAGGTCCCGGCAGCCACTTCCTCTCAAGCGTTTTCAGAGTACAGAGGTCCTGAGCAACTCGATTTGATCGGCGCCTGAGTCAGGTATCCTCCGCACCCATGCAGCGAGAAGCCAGCAGGGTGTTGTGATCGAGTTCAACCAAAACGACCTGCCCGCACAGGATGAAGAGCTTCGCTGGGGCCTTGGTGATGTCGCTATTGGGATATTCGCCAGCCTGTTTCTCTCTGTGCTCATCGGGGGAACGATCATGGCCTTGGCAGGCTGGGGCTCGATTGCGGACGCCCCCATGTGGGGCCTTGCACTGTTGCAGATTCCGCTCTGGGCTGGCTACCTAGGAGCGGTTGTCTTTGCTGGTTCCAAAGGTCGAGGGGTGATTGCGGATTTCGGTCTCCGAATGCGCGCCTTTGATGCCCCGCTCGGCCTAGCGCTCGGTATTTTCTGTCAACTCTTGGTGCTGCCGCTTCTCTACGCTCCCATCTTCTCTCTGACGGGCACTGACAAGGAAGCGCTGTCACGGCCTGCGGAACAACTTGCGGAAGGAACTGACGGCACCTTTAGTTGGCTGCTTTTTGCTCTGCTTGTAGGAATCTTGGCCCCCGTCGTTGAGGAACTGTTCTACCGCGGGCTCCTTCTGAAGGCCCTTGAGAAGCGCCGAATGCCGGTCTGGGCAGCTGTTCTTGTGAGCTCAATCCTCTTTGCTGGCATGCACATGCAGACGCTGCAATTTCCTGGACTGCTGCTCGTTGGTCTGGTGGCAGGAACCCTTGCTGCGATAACTGGCCGCTTGGGGCCATCCATCTGGCTGCATATTGGCTTCAACATGACAACCGTTGTGGCGCTGTTCATGGAGATGCGCTCATAAAATGTGTCGGAATTGCTCAACAACGAGTTGCAGCTGCCGAATGGTCAAGAGTCCGAAACGAGATGTCCGGATGGCTACCTAGCCTTACTGAGTAAGAAACTAGGTGGCTGACAAAATGGAACTGCTGGGAGCACTGCAATGAGCACTACCGAATGCAATCACGAACAAGTCGAAATCGCCTTGACTATTGATGGGGCCAAGCTCTTCATGAAGTCCTGCTCGATCTGTGACGTCCGAAGCTGGCGCCGAGACGGTGAAGCAGTTGAGCTTGATGGGCTGCTGCACGACATCAGTGAGGTTCCGACGCGCTACCGGCGTACCCTTTCTGCCTAAGCGTCTCTTTGCCTGCTTGCTGTAGCGGCGGGTTCTGAGAAGCGTTCAGGAAACTCGTGCTGGCTGTCACAGCCCGGCACTCAGTTCGTGTCAGGATAAGTCATGGATGAGATGCCCGAAGCCGGGTCAGAACCGGTCGGTGGGGAAGTTAATGCTGACTCAGCAATGACCCAGGACTCCTCAGAAGAAGTGTTCTCGGATGTCATCGTCGAAACTGATCCAGCAGGAGAGGCGGGACCCTCCGTTGATATTGATGACCCAGAGAACTCGGGTGCGAACCTAGCCAAATGGGTGTCCTGGGGGATTGTCGCAACCTGTTGCGCGATCGTGTTCATCTCGCTAGATCCGCTGTTGATCTTTCAAAATACCACTGCCACCGGCGGCGATATGGGTGCCCACGTCTGGGGGCCTCGGTTTCTCGCTGATCACCTTCTGCCCCAGTTCCGGGTGTCGGGCTGGACCCAGGACTGGTATGCAGGGTTTCCCGCCTACGTCTTTTATATGGTGGTGCCCTCGCTGTTCGTGCTGTGGCTCTCTTATGGGCCGCCAATCTGGCTGAGTCCAATCCTGCTGGCACTTCTGGCCTTCGGCGTGTGGAAGCTGAAGCCGCGTCTACCCGATGCGTGGATGCGAACTGCCATGTGGATTGCCACGGTATTCATCGCAGTTCTGCTCGTGCCCATTCCGTACAACATTGCGTTCAAGTTGGTCACGATTTCTGGCATGGTCACGCTTCCCCTTGCGGCCTACTGCTTGGCCAAGGCGGCTCGAGTTCCTTTCCCGGGACCGCCGCTGGTTGCGATGGCCACGCTTGGATTTATCTACGACAAGGGATTCACCATCCTTGGCGGAAACGGAGCGTCGACTCTGGCCGGGGAGTTCGCCTTCTCGGTGTCGCTGACCCTTGCAGTGCTCTACCTGGCAGTGATTTTCAAGGGTGTTCGAACGGGCCGCGACCGTGCGCTCGGGGCCACCTTGTTGGCTCTGACGATTCTGTGTCACTTGATCCCTGCCATTTTCGCGGGGATCGCCACGATTCTTATTCTCTTGTTTCTACGTCGAGAAGACCGCACGCCATGGTGGGATGCCAACCGGGTGGGTCGCTGGGTAGCAGGAGTGCTCGTGGGACTCACGCTGTTCACGCTCATCTCAGATGCCAACCTTGTAGGTCTCAATCAACTCCGTAAGTTGCCAGGAGCCTCAGTTTGGTTCCCCTCGCAATGGTGGTTTCCTGGACTAGCCACCTTTGCTGCACTTGCCTTTTTCACTGGCTTTGAGCCTCGAGTGCTTCCATGGTTGAAGCAGCGCCGAGCCTGGATCCCTGCCGGCATTGCAGTAGTCCTGGCAGGGTTGATGGTCATTCGCTGGTCTAGCTGGTGGGCCCTTGCACTTGTTCTGCTTGCTCTGGCTCTTGCTTTCTTCGCCGGGATTGACACCCGCCTCGGCAAGTGGATTTTGTTAGTCGGACCTGTCGGCGGTCTGTTGACGGGGTTCTGGTCGCTGCCATTCTTGGGCAACAGCGCCTACATGAATGACATGGGCTGGGAGAAATACACCAAGTACTCCGATTACCTCTTGGCCGTGCCAGAGCTTGATTCGGGGGGCATGCCTTACCGGAACTTGGTATTTGCCCTTGCTGGTCTTGGGCTGTTGTTAGCGCTGATTCAGCGGGTTCGCTTCGGATGGTTTTTGGGCCTAACGATCCTCGTTCTTGCATGGACGTTCCGGTACTTCCCTCAGTACCGGCTTTGGAATGCAAGGCTGCTGCCGTTTTACTATTTGGCTCTCTACTTGCTTGCAGGCCTTGCGCTAGCCCTGATTATCCGGTCGATTTCGCTGGCCGTTCAAGACATGACGCATCGTCGAGAAGAGCCAGTCATGGTTGCTGTCATTGGCACCTCCGTGGTCGTTGTCATCTTCATCTTCGGGCTGCTTGGAGCCTTTCGAGTGCTGCCGGGTGGTGCGCTCGTGGCCGACCCCGATCGTCCTACCGCCACGGTGTACCGCTGGGGAGGAATTAATTTTCAAACTGCAATCGTCAATGATTGGGCAAGGTGGAACTACGCCGGGCTTGAAGGTAAAGATGCTTACCCCGAGTTCCTCGGAATCATGAACATGATGAAGGACGTCTCCGCTGAAAACGGCTGCGGTAGGGCATTTTGGGAGTACGACAGTGGACTCAATCGTCACGGAACCACCATGGCGCTCATGCTCCTGCCCTACTTCACCGATGGCTGCGTGGGGTCGATGGAGGGGCTGTACTTCGAAGCATCCTCTACCACGCCGTTCCATTTCCTGACCCAATCGGAACTCTCTACTGCACCCTCGCGGGCGCAACGAGAACTGCCCTATAACAGCTTCAACATTCAAGAGGGTGTTTCGCACCTGCAGTTACTCGGAGTCAAGTACTACATGGCCACGACTGCATCAGCTATCGAGGCGGCAAAGACCGAACCTCGGCTGAGTCAAGTTGCAAACGAGACCTTCACGTATTCAGACACAGCTGGCACTCCACAAACGACCAATTGGGCGGTTTTTGAAGTGGCAGATTCTGAGCTTGTGGTACCGCTCGAAAATGACCCTGTCGTGGTGACCGACGCAGATGATCACATTGACGGCTGGGTGTACTCCAAGGAGCGGTTGCCGCCTACGGAGGCACAGATCGAAGCAAGCATTCAGGGATCGAAAACCGCAGGTCCAGCTGTGACTTGGTTCAACGATCCAACAAAGTGGGACGTCCTCTTAGCTACCTCGGGCCCCGAGGACTGGCCGCGGGCGACTGCTGCGGATGCCTCGTCTGAGAAACAGCCGAATCCTCCCAGCAAAGTCAGCAACATTGTCACGACTCAGGATTCGATCGAGTTCGACGTTGACAAAGTCGGCGTGCCAGTGCTCGTCAAGATTTCCTACTTCCCGAATTGGCATGCAAGTGGCGCAGAAGGTCCGTACCGGGTCAGCCCGAATTTCATGGTGGTGGTACCTACTGAGAAGCACGTGTCCATGGGTTACGGGTACAGCAAGTACGACATCCTCGGATGGCTGGCAACCATTATTGGTTTGGTAGGGCTCGGTGGACTTGCCGTACTCGATCATGGTCGAAGGCTCCGAGACGAGGGTGAACCCAGTGAGGAATCCAGCGTCCTCTCAGCGGAGCCATGATCCTCGTATGACCGACGCGACCTCAGTGTCACCGACCTAAGGCGAATCAGGATGGATCTGCTTCGCCGCTTTGCCCTTGTGGGGCTGATCGCAACTGCTGTTGATGTCATTGCACTGCTAGTACTGCGCGAACAGATTGGCCTGCCGATCTGGATTGCAGACTCCCTCGCAGTGGCCCTCGCTACCGCTGTTTCATGGGTGCTGCATGGTCTGGTGTCCTTTCCCGATGACCCAGCGAGGCGCTGGTACAACAGGCCGGCGCAGTATGTAAGGGCATCAGCGGTTTCACTACTCGCCGATGTGTTCGTGTTGTCGCTGCTCTACGAACTTTTGCACCCCGAATGGTGGGGTGCGCTCTTAGTGATCAAACTGCCCGCCCTAGTGGTCGCCTTTGTCTTGCGCCTCGTCATGTACCGGGAGGCCATGTTTGTCACAGTCCGCCAGGATCAGCAGGTGCCGAACCCTCGACTTGCTGCAACGGGCCAGGTGCGACTCTCTGTAATCGTTCCAGCGTATGGAGAGGCTGACCGCATTGCTGACTCGGTGCAGAGAATCAGGTCAGCGCTGTCCTCTATTCAGAGTGACGGTGGTCTGCAGATCGTGGTCGTAGACGATGGGTCATCTGACGCCACCGCAGCCGAAGCAGAGCGGGCAGGAGCGGACCTAGTTCTCAAGCAAGAGGTCAACGCTGGTAAGGGCTCAGCTGTTCGCGCTGGGATGCTGGCCGCAACTGGCCGGGTAGTTGCGTTCACTGATGCGGACCTCTCCTACGCTCCCGAGCAGCTTCTGCTCCTGCTCGACGGTGTAGAGCAAGGCTGGGACGTAGTGGTTGGCAGTCGCCAGCATGTTGAAACGCAGACTGTGGTGAGAGCGGGCCGAATTCGAGAGGTGGGTGGCCGCATTATCAATGTGTTGACAGGGTTAGTCCTGCTCGGCCGCTACCGAGACACACAATGCGGGCTCAAGGCCATGCGTGCAGATGTGGGCCGCCTGATTTTCTCTCATGCCAAGATCGATGGGTTTGCTTTCGATGTCGAGGTCTTTGCGCTTGTGGAGAGGTACCGACTTACCCTGCATGAGGTCCCGGTTGAAGTGCAAAACTCGGAGCGTTCCACCGTGAACGTGGCACGAGATGCCTTTCGTTTGATTCGCGACCTGTTTCGAATTCGCCGTTGGGGCCGTCTAGGCCAGTACGAGGTTGACCCCGCAGAATTCCCGCAAGCAGGGTCTCAGGCCTAGCTGTTCAGACAACTTTGCCGCTGAGGGGAGTTGTTTTCGTGCCGGTTGTCCATGTGCGAGTTGGTCAAGTGTCAGTTGTTCTGACAACTAGGCTGCCACCTCGTGATCACCCTCGAAAATATCTTTAAGGCCTATGACGTTCGCGGACTTGTTCCCGAACAATTCGACTCCGAGATTGCTCATGCAATCGGTGTTGGTTTTGCCAAGTTCGTGCTGGGGGACTCGTCCCCCGAGGAGCGGCCCACCAAGGTTCTCGTTGCCCGAGACATGAGGCCTTCGGGGGTCGAACTCGTGGCTGAGTTTGCTCGCGGCGTGCAGAGTCAAGGCCTTGATGTTGTCGACTTGGGTTTGGGCTCGACTGACTTGTTGTACTTTGCCGCTGGCAGCCTCAATGCCCCGGGAGCGATGTTTACGGCCTCGCATAATCCCGCTCAGTACAACGGCATCAAGTTCTGCAGGTCGGGTGCCCGACCAGTTGGTGAGGACTCCGGGCTCAGCCAAATCCGCTCCGTTGCAGAGCAGGAACTGAACACTCCGAGCGAGTCGAACGCTGCGACTGGTTCCATTACCCAGCAGGACCTCCTTGCGGCTTTCGCAGATCATGTTCGGTCCTTCGTGGATACCAGCGTGCTGGCCCCGCTCAAGATCGTCGCTGATACTGCAAACGGCATGGGCGGACTCATCGTGCCGGCAGTTTTTGAGCCGCTTCCGTTCAATGTTGAGATCATGTACGGCGAACTTGACGGAACCTTCCCAAATCACCCGGCTGATCCCATTCAGCCCGAGAATCAAGCCGACTTGCGAGCTCGCGTGCTCGAGGTAGGAGCCGATATTGGCTTGGCGTTTGATGGGGATGCCGACCGAGTGTTCTTGGTGGACGAAAAAGGTGAGGGCCTGTCGGGATCGACGACAACGGCCATCATCGCCGCCGGAATTTTGGATCGCAACCCAGGCGAAACCGTGATTCACAATTTGATCTGCTCAAAGACTGTGCCCGAGGTTGTTGTCGAACACGGCGGAACTCCAATCCGCACTCGAGTCGGCCATTCCTTCATTAAAGAGGTCATGGCAGAAACTGGAGCAATCTTTGGCGGCGAGCACTCGGCGCATTACTACTTCAGAGATAACTTCCGGGCGGACTCTGGGATTATCGCTGCCATGGTTGTCTTAGAACAACTGTCTGTGTCCGGTCAGACCTTGTCGCAATTGCGAGAGCCATTCGAACGATACGGCGACTCAGGCGAGATCAACACCAAGGTGTCAGACACAGATCAGGTCATTGAAAAGGTCGCGAAGCACTACGAATCGGCAGAGCAGGACCGAATGGATGGACTTACTGTTGATTGTGGCGACTGGTGGTTCAACCTTCGGGCCTCCAATACCGAGCCGCTCCTTCGCCTGAATCTCGAGGCAGCCGATGCTCAGGCCTGCGCCGCCCGCGTGGCTGAAGTGCAACAAGTAATGGCCGACTGAGCCTGTCGCACCTACTGTGTTAGGGCGCTCTGGTTGACCCAACATCTGCCAAGCTTCCATCCGATGAACTGAATTGCAACGTGTTAGGAGCACCGATGAGTACTGCTGAACAGCTTGATCCACGATTACTAGAGATCTTGGCGTGCCCACAAGACAAGGGGCCGCTGTTGTATTTCGCAGATGAGCAACTGCTCTTTAACCCCCGCCTCAATCAGAGTTACGCCGTGCGTGACGGCATTCCGGTCATGTTGATCGACCAGGCCTCTACTGTTGATCAGGCAGAGGCAGACCGCCTTGCAGCCAAGGCCAAAGCAGAGGGTATTCAGCCAACCTTCAGCGAGTAGTCATGTCGAGCGGTGACGCTCCGGCAGGTTGTGGTTGCGGCTCGCGTCGCTCAGGTGTCAGGAAGCAGTTCTCATGATCGAAGCAGTTGACAGTCTCGGAATGCTTCAGGCCGCCTATGGGATGCCTGAGCAATGTGCCGATGCTGTTGAGCGCACAGACTCAGTTGCCGGTTTGCCCCCTGCCGAAGGGATTTCTTCGGTGCTCATCTTGGGGATGGGTAGCAGCGGGCTAGCCGGTGACATTGCGTCCGCGGTTGCTGGAGCAAGTTGTCCAGTCCCAATTCTGGTTTCGAAAAACTATGAGTGCCCCGAGTTTGTAGGGCCTGACACCTTGGTCCTAGCAGTGTCCTTCTCAGGTTCTACGCACGAGACGATCGACGCTGTCCATCAGGC
>WLLG01000045.1 GCA_009700815.1 Actinomycetota bacterium | reverse complement strand
TGAACCAATCGGTGAAGTGCTCGTCGATTCGCATCGCAAAGTCACGGGTCTGCTCGATGGCGACAAGGGTCGCGTGCTCTGGGGTCGCGTGGCCGCAGTTGCCGGCGGAACAGCGGCTGCAGTGTCTTCGGTAGCGGGCGTAGCCTCAATCCTGATTGGGCGTCGGCGCTCCACCGAGTCGCACTAATCCGGTCACTAATCCGACCCCTGATTCGATCCCTGATTCGGCTGAGGCCTCTTGTGGATCTAAGTTACAAACATGACTGAACAGATGATCTGGACTCCATTGCAGTTGGGTCCAGTCACCGTGAGCAACCGGATTGTTTTTTCTGCGCACCTGACTAATTATGCCGAGGGTGGCTTGCCAACTGAGCAGCATGCTGCGTACTACGCAGAGCGTGCCAAGGGTGGCGCCGGACTCATCATCACCGAAGAGCACTCCACTCATCCCACTGATTGGCCCTATGAGAAGTTGATCCATGGGTTCAACCGAGAGGTGATTCCTGGGTATCGGCGCATCACAGATGCAGTGCACAGGCATCGGGTGCCCATTTTTGCGCAGATCAATCACAACGGTGGCCAAGCATCTTCGATGTATTCGCGCTTACCAGTCTGGGCCCCTTCGGCTGTTGCTGATCCACTGTTTCGAGAGGTTCCCAAGGCCGTTAACGCAGCTGAGATCGCCGAAATTGTTGCCTCGTATGCGCTCGTTGCCGGCCATTGCGTGGAGGGTGGCTTTGATGGGGTCGAGTTGCAGTGCTCGCATTCCTCAATCGTGCGCGGCTTTTTGTCTCCCGCCACCAACCTTCGCACTGATGAGTACGGCGGTTCGCTCACAAATCGGGCGCGCATCCTGATTGAAATTGTTGCAGCAGTTCGGGCCGAGATTGGTCCTGAGTTGGCCTTAGGGGTTCGTCTGTGTGGAGATGAACTCATCGAAGGGGGCACTAGGATCGATGAGGCTGTTGAGGTGGCCAAGATGGTCGAGGCCACTGGTCATGTGGACTACATCAACACGTCAATTGGTGTTGCAACGGCCTCGCTGTTCATGATCGAAGCCTCGATGCATATCCCTCCTGGTTACGCGATGTTTATACCTGCAGCAGTGCGGGCAGCTGTTGATCTACCCGTGGTTGGTGTTGGGCGCTTCAAGGATCCGCTGCAGGCTGAACGAGCCCTGAGTGAAGGACTCTGTGACCTAGTTGGGGTAGTCCGTGGTCAGATCGCAGACCCTGACTTTGTGCGCAAAGCAAAAGCAGGTTTCACCGATGACACCAGGCTGTGTTTGTCCTGCAATCAAGAGTGCGTGGGGCGCATGGGGCTCAACCGGTGGTTGGGTTGTATCGAGAATCCAAGAACAGGGAGAGAGTCTCTGGGTGTGGGAACGCCTCAACCTGTAACCGTTGGTCGCAAGGTCCTTGTTGTGGGCGCCGGCCCGGCGGGAATGCAAGCAGCGATTGCCGCAGCACGAAACGGCCACCATGTCACTGTCTGCGAACGTGAGGCTGCTGCTGGCGGGCAAGTCCGTCTGGCAGCCTCGGTTCCGAATCGAGTTGAGTTTGGTGATTTGGTGCGCAACCAACTTAACGAGTGCGGTCGTTTGGGGGTCGAGTTCGAGTACGGGGTGACGGTGACAGCACAAGAGGTCGGGCGCCGTGGCGCTGACTCCGTGGTGATCGCAACAGGCGCACGCCCATCTACCCCGTACTGGATGCCAGAGGACTTGGCAGGTGGCTCGGGCTGGATTGTGGATGTCCGCGATGTGCTCTCGGGGAAGGCGCAACCAACTGGCAAGGTCCTCGTGATCGACGAGATCGGATTCCACCACGCAACCTCGGTGGGCGAACTCCTTGCTGATCGCGGGTGTGAGGTCGAGATCATCACGCCAGGCATGGTTGTGGGCCAAGACCTGGGTATTACTTTGGATATGGAGAACTGGTGGATTCGTGCCGGGTCAAAGGGGATTCTGCAGACGACGAACTCCGGCGTGATGGGCATCGAGGGTCACACGGTTCAACTGCAGCATCATCCAACAGGTACGCAACTCACCCGTGAACCAGATTGGCTCGTGCTGGCTCTTCCTGCAGACCCTGTTGACGAGCTTTACTTTGAACTCAAGGCCGCCGGTGTAGACGTCTACCGGGCTGGAGATGCAGTTGCCCCTCGGCGTGCTCACTCTGCAGTTATTGAGGGAGAGCGCGTGGGTGCCGCGATTACTTCTGCCGATCGCACCTTGGCCATTCGCTGAACTTGGCATCCTTCACCATGCCCAGCTTGGGGAGAATCGCTGCTTGAGCATTACTCTTTCAACTATGTCTGCAATTCTTGCTCTCGTTCCGATCCGGGCGGGGGTACTCCCATCTGGTGGGGCCGAGGTAGTGGCCGAGGCCCAAGGCCGCGCACTGCTTGTCGGTGAGGGTGCAACTGAAGCTGCCGAAGCCCTTGCGGGAATCGCAACCCACCTACGCGCTTGGGAGACTCCGGGCTTTGCTCCCGGGGAGTGGGCGAACCGCTTGGCTCCGGTCTTGCGTGATGAAGCTGTGGTGTTGCTACCTGCTTCGCCAGATGGACGTGACTTGGCCCCGCGAATCGCAGCAGTGCTTGAACGGCCGCTTCTGGCAGGCGCCATGGAGATACGTCCCGGTAGTGTCTCGACTATTCGCTACGGAGGCCGAGTCTTATCGGAGCACCTAGTGAACGGCTCGGTTGTGGTCACTTTGCAACCAGGAGTTCGCGGGGTGGAACACGCACATGGCTCGGCCGCTGCGCTTGAGTTCATCACACCGCCTTTGGCAGAGGCCGCAGTCAGAGATGCAACTCTTGAAGAACTCCTCCCGCCAGATGTCTCAACCATGGATTTGTCAGAAGCGCCCAGAATTTTGGGCGGCGGCGCAGGATTGGATTCGGTCGAGCGATTTGAACAACTCGCCCAGGTTGCCGCACTCCTGCAAGCCTCGGCTGGCGCAACGCGTGTCATCACTGACCGCGGCTGGATTGCTCACACACGCCAGATTGGTACCACCGGCGTAGTAGTGGATCCTCGGCTCTACATCGCATTCGGTATTTCTGGTGCTGTTCAGCACACTGCAGGACTTGGGCAGCCAGATCACATCATCAGCATCAACATGGACGAGCATTGCCCAATGATGGATCTTGCAGATTTGGCCCTAGTGGCAGATGCAAACGAAACGCTGCAGGTTCTGCAGCAGCGTTTGTTAGCTCTTGAAGACTCGCAGAGAACGGCCCAGGTCTGATGCCTGATTTTGACGTAATCGTGGTGGGGGCTGGGCCCGCCGGGGCTGCTGCTGCACTTGAAGCGGCGCGGGCCGGACGCTCCGTTTGTCTGCTGGAACGGGGACCGTATCCAGGGTCTAAAAATATGTACGGAGGCGTGATTTACGGCCGCGTGCTCGACACCCTGATTCCGAACTGGTGGGAAGAGGCACCGATTCAAAGGTGGGTAACTCGACGGTCCACCATGTTGATGGCAGGGGATCAGGCAGTCACTGTTGATTACCGCTGCAGTAGTTGGGGCGAGGCGCCCTATAACGGTGCCACGGCGTTTCGGCCAGAGTTTGATGCCTGGTTAGCTTCCAAAGCCGAGGCTGCCGGAGCAGTTCTGATTTGTTCCACTACAGCCACGGGTCTGCTTCGAGATGGCACCCGCGTGGTTGGGGTGCGCACCGATCGCCCTGATGGTGACCTGACGGCACAGGTGGTGATTTGTTGCGACGGGGTGAACTCGTTTCTTGCCAAAGAGGCTGGCTTGTACCCGCCTTCAGACCCTGCGAACTACACCCTCGGGGTGAAAGAGACGATTCTGTTACCCCGCGAGGTGATCGATGAACGGTTCGCTGTTCGCGGTGACCATGGGGTTGACATCGAAATTCTGGGATGCACCGGCGAGGTTCCTGGCGGTGGATTCTTATATACCAACGCAGAGAGTTTGGCCGTGGGTTTGGTCTTGTCCCTGCCCAAATTAGCCGCCTGTGGCCGGCGTCCCGAAGAGATGCTCGCCGAGCTAAAAGCGCACTCTGCGATTGCTCCGCTCATTGAGGGTGGTCAGGTCAAGGAGTACTCAGCGCACGTCATCCCAGAGGCTGGCTACAAGATGATGCCTGAACTCATCGGTGACGGGATTCTGGTGGCAGGAGACGCCGCTGCGATGTGCTTAGCAGCGGGAATCTGGCTCGAGGGAGTCAACTTCGCGATCGGCTCGGGTGCTGCAGCGGGGCAAGCCGCCGCTCGTGCAGTGCAGCGCAGGGACACTTCGTCTGCGGGTTTGCAGGACTACCGTCGCCGCTTGGATTCAAACTTCGTGATGTCGGATCACCGCAAGCTGCGCGAGGCGCCGCATCTCGTGATGAGCGACCTTGCTCAGCAGCAACTTCCCAGAATTGCCTGCGGGGTCATGGAACAACTCTTTACGGTGACGAACCCTGATCCAAAACCCGGGTTGCGAAAGATCATCCGTGGCCAGATGAAACTCAATAATCTCAAGTTGCGTGATGCAATCTCTCAAGGAATGAAAGCGCTGAGGACCTTCGGATGAGTACAGATTCGTACCCAGAGATCAGCTTTGAGACTCGGATGAGTTCAGTGGAGTTTCGCGTACACGAGCGGGCTCACATCACTGTTGACAGCAAAATATGTGCTGATTGTTCAACACGTGGCTGCATTACGGCCTGTCCTGCGAACTTGTTTGTATCAACTGCCGATGGTGGGATCCTGTTTAATTACGAGCTCTGCTTCGAGTGCGGCACCTGTTACATGGTGTGCAACGAGGAGGGCGCAATTTCTTGGTCCTACCCAGAGGGCGGCCACGGCGTGGTGTTTCACTCCTCATGAATCCTGCTGATCTGAATCCTGCTGGCCTGAATCCTGCTGGTATCAATCTGGTTGCTTGCGTGAAGTGGGCTGAGCTTCGCCCAGAGATTGATCCCTTGCACGGATCGGTCGAGGCAAGTCAGCGAAGCTCGGGATTCTCCAGTTCAGATTTTGCCGCCGTTGAATCTGCTCTGCGGCTGGCCCAAGCTTGGTCCGATCAGGGCCAGACGTGTGGAGTCACCGTTTTGTGTGCAGGCCCCGAAGGTGCAGAGGATTCCCTACGCGATTTCTTCGCAGTGGGAGCGACACGGGTAGTGCGAGTGCACCTTGCAGAGCAACGATCAAGCGCCCAGGTCGCCGAACTATTGGCATCGGCTCTGATGCCCAGTCAGCTCAACGCTCAATTCGTGATCTGCGGGGATGTCAGTTCGGATCGCGGCTCTGGTTCGGTGCCTGCCTACTTGGCTCACCACCTCGGCATGCAGCAGGCCCTTGGGCTAATTGGACTCGAGTCAACCGATCCAGGCTCTCTGCATGCAACACGACGCCTCGACGGTGGTCGTCGCGAACGATTACTACTGATGACCGCCGCGGTGATTTCTGTTGAAGGTTCCGTCGCTACGCTTCGCCGCTCCTCGCTCGCTGCAACATTGGCGGCAAAGCAGAAAACTGTCGAAGTGCGTAAGCAGCAAATCGATTGGCCGACAGAGGTAAATCGTTTGCGACCATGGCGGCCGCGTGCTCGGGTGCTGGCGCCGCCGGCAGGTGATGACGCGCTGAGTAGAATTTTGGAACTGACGGGTGCCCAATCCGGAAGCACCGCCGCTCGCACGCTCAGGCTTGATCCCGAGCAGGCTGCAGAGGCAGTGCTCGAACAGCTCGCTGCTTGGGGTTATCTAGACGACTCGCTACCTACCTGAGATGGCTGCCACCTATCTGGCGCAGCTTGCCTCTACCGAGGTGCCAGTGGGATCGCTGCTGCTCGTCCCGCTTGGGAGCTGCGAGCAACACGGACCACACCTGCCGTTAGATACCGACCTTCGGATCGCCTGCTGGCTGTCGGATCAGCTTGCCCAGACTCGGCCAGAGATTGTCATCGCTCCACCCATCACGATTACCGCATCGGGGGAGCATCAAGGGTTTGCGGGCACGCTCTCGATTGGCGCCAAGGTGCTCGAAGCTGTGTTGATTGAACTTGTTCGTTCGGCATTGCCTGCCCCCGGAGTCGGGCCGTTTACGGCAGTGCTCTTTGTGAATGGCCATGGTGGAAACATCGCCGCTGTTCAGGCCGCCGTTTCTCAACTTCGACTTGAGTCCCGGTCGGTCACAGTTTGGAACCCGCAGGTTGCCGGGGGGGATTCACATGCCGGAAGAACCGAAACCTCAATGTTGATGTACATCGATCCTGAGTGTGTCCGCACCGATTTCCTAGAGGCAGGTAGCACCTCGCGCTGGCGAGATATTGCTCCCCAAGTTATGGAACAGGGGATTGGTGCAGTTGCGCCCAATGGTGTCCTAGGTGACCCGCGGGCTGCATCCGCTGCGGAGGGAGCAGCGATCTGCGCAGAGCTGCTGCAGGACCTGCGGCAGTTTGTAGCTGATTGGCGCGAGCTGAGCGCATCGTGAGTGTGGCTTCTTCTGTGGATAGGGTCCCGGCCTTTGATCGTGACTCTTCGGTGCGGCGATCTGGTTCGGCGGGAAGGTTTGTGCTCGGCGGATCTCCCATTCGTTTGTTTTCACTGACACCTGCGGGTGCAGCGTTGATGGATCGAATCGAGCTGAGCGAGCCATTCGAAGCGACTCCAGCTGAACGTGATCTCATCACTCGATGGCAAGACGCTGGCCTGCTGCACCCTCGACCCGATCTGAGCGCTGCTGTTTCGCCTAGTCCACAAGTGACACTCGTGGTTCCGGTACGAGATCGTGCAGAGGGAGTGCAGCGCTTGCTGGCTTCGATTGCGGCAGACCAAAGCGATGCGGCCACGGCCATCCTCGAGGTTGTGATCGTTGACGATGGATCTGTCCTGCCGCTCATTGTTGAGACTGCAGGTCAGCGCCTGCCGGCAGTTCGCGTGATTCGCGTTGAGCAGTCTGTCGGGCCTGGCCAGGCCAGGAATCTGGGCCTACAGCAGGTTTCTACCGAGCTAGTGGCCTTCGTGGACTCCGATTGTCAGGTCACAACCGACTGGCTCGCACCATTGCTCGGCCAGATCGCCGATCCGTTCGTTGTAGCTGCTGCTCCGCGGGTGAAAGCCGTTCTCCCGGTCACAGGCCAAACTCCTGCAAGCCAGACTCGGGCCAGCCAGGCTCGTCTTGGGCAGACTTCTACTGAGCAGACTCGGGCCGGGGAATTGACAGCGCTTGAGCAGTACGAGCTTTCTCGTTCCCCGTTAGACCTTGGTAAGCAAGCGGGTCGAGTTCAGGCCGGTACTCGGGTGTCCTACGTGCCTAGTGCCGCAGTCCTGATGCGCACCGAGGTGATTCGCGAAGCCGGCGGGTTTAACCCCTCGTTGTTGGTCGGTGAAGATGTCGACCTGATCTGGCGACTCGTTGATCAGGGCGGCAGAGTGCGTTACGAGCCTCGGTCCATGGTGCATCACGAGATTCGCTCAGGGCTGCCGGACTGGATTCGCCAACGGGTTGGCTACGGAACTTCAGCCGCTGCTTTGGACCGGGCACATCCAGGACTAGTTGCTCCTGCAGTCCTGTCACCTTGGAGCGCTGCAGTTTGGGCGCTCGTAGCAACTGCTCACCCTGTCCTCGCTGCGGCGCTTGGCGTTGGTACGACTGTTCAACTCTCAAAGAAACTGCCGGAGCTTCCTCGACGGGAGGTT
Organism: Actinomycetota bacterium; assembly: GCA_009700815.1. GTDB lineage: Bacteria > Actinomycetota > Acidimicrobiia > Acidimicrobiales > Microtrichaceae > IMCC26207. The sequence continues at coordinate 2,924 of WLLG01000045.1, read as the reverse complement.
CTGCAGCTTGGTATCGGTGGTCACCTTGGTGCGGGTCGGCAGTTAGCTCGAAGCGTGCAACGAGTGTGGTGGCCGGTGGCGTTGCCTGCGGCAGTGAGTAGCCGTCGAGTCCGCCATGCGGTGCTCGGCGCAGTAGTTCTGACAGCGGTGGATTCGCTTCGACAGGTGCGCTCCGAGGCCGCCGCTCCACAGGGGGTTCCTGAGTCCCTTCGATTTGTGGGACTAGGCCTGTTGGATGACATGTCCTATGGCGCTGGCGTGTGGTTGGGCTGCATCCGCGAACGACGAGTGGGCCCCCTGTTGCCCTCATTCGCCCGCTCCCGCACCAAGCCCCGCGCCCGCACCAAGCCCCGCGCCCTCACGTCAGCTGAGTCCTAGGTATCCCCTCGGCAACTCGGATGTTTCTGGTCGATAGTCGACCAGAAACATCCGAGTTGTGCCGGGGAGCAGTTCTTGACCTGCGCGAACGCTTGCAAATGGGCAACACTGTGATCTTGTGAAGGCTCTGCATATTCACCACGATGCCAACTCGTCCCCAGGGTTAATTGGCGAGCTAGTGAGCGATCGCGGAATCGATTCGGTGCAGCATCAGGTCTGTCTGCAGCCCGGATCTCCAGCCGGGAATCCGGAGTTTCCTAACCCAGCGGAATTTGATCTGATCTTTCTATACGGCTCGCGATGGTCGGTCTACGAAGAGGCAGTAGCTCATTGGGTTACCCCAGAGTTGGAGTTCCTCCGCCAAGCCGATGCTGCTGGAGTAGCAGTTTTGGGCATGTGTTTCGGCGGACAGCTTCTGTCTGCTGCTCATGGTGGAGGAGTTGCACCAGGCCATACCCCCGAGATTGGTTGGCTGAGTATCGAATCGATTGCCGAGTCGGGTCACACAGTGGACATTGATCCAGGGCCGTGGATGCAATGGCACTTTGACTGCTTTCAGATTCCCGATGGGGCGCAGGCACTCGCTTATTCAGATGCTGGACCTCAGGCTTTCATTCTTCGGAAGAATCTGGCTGTGCAGTTCCACCCCGAGGTGAATCGTTTAGTTCTTGAAGAGTGGTTAGAAGATGACCTTGATCAACTTGCAGACCTAGGCGTCGACCCCGAGCCACTCCTGACAGAAGCAGATCGTCAACGAGATGCCAGTAGGGAGCGGGCGGCTCGTCTGCTCGATGATTTCTTGCCCAGCCGATCTGCAAAAAACGAGAACGTGTTCTATTCTCACGTTTCGCACCCCGGGTGGTCCGGGGGCACACGTACAGGGGGTCAGATGCCCGAAGAAGCGACCACCAGCGGGGAAGAGGACGTCCTCCGCGCTCCACTCGTGTTGGAGTATCCCTTCAAGCGAACCACCGGCCCAGTGATCGGTGCCTTCCTGACGGCTCTTCGTGAGGGTCGCTTTATTGGCATCGAGGATGACCAAGGCAAGGTGCTCTGCCCGCCCGTCGAATACGACCCGGCCTCGGGAGCATCCCTAACCAAGTTGGTTCCCGTTGGATCCGAGGGTGAAGTGTTGTTCTGGTCTTGGAACCAATCCGTGCGTGATGGCCAACCTCTGGATCATCCCTTTGCTTGGGCCATGGTCAAACTCGACGGCGCCGACACACCGATGATGCATGCCGTGGATGCCCCTCATGATGCGATGGTGACTGGTCTGCGAGTGCGTGCCAAGTTCGCAGAGGAACGAATTGGCTCAATGGATGACCTGCTCTGTTTCGAGCCAGTGAGCTGAAGGGAACCACAATGACTGACACCACTTCTTCTGAACCGGCACCAATTGAACTGCCCGAGGGACTCTGGTCACAGCCCGCTGTAGACATGTCTGCTGTGGCAGAGGTTGACGCAGTTGAGTCTGTTCGCAGCGTGCGAGCCTTTGCTTCGCTCACCTATGACTACACGCCCGGCCTTGCAACCACACGCTTTCTGCGGGCCATCAAAGAGAAGCGTCTTGTGGGGGAGCGTTGCTCCGAGACTGGCAAGGTGTACATCCCTCCACGCGGCGTTTCCCCGGTCTCTGGCTTGCCTACCACCGAACAGGTCGATCTTGGCCTAGATGGAACAGTGGTGAGCTTCTGCGTAGTCAATCTTGACTTCACAGGTAACGCTCAAGAGATTCCCTACGTCTCTGCTCTGATCCTGGTTGATGGCTCCGACATTCCCATTTATGGGCTTGTTCGTGAGATCCCCTATAACGAAGTTCAGCCCGGGCTTCGATTGAAGTCAGTCTGGGTCGAAGACTCCGAGATGACGACCAGTTTTGAAAACATCAAATGGTGGGCGCCAAATGGTGAGCCAGATGTCCCCGCCTCCGAACTAGCCGACTACGTCTGAGGATGCTGCTGTGAGAGACGTTGCAATCATTGCCACTGCCCAAACCAAACATGTCCGCTCCGCTCCGAGGGTCAACGAGGTCGAGCTCATTCAGCCGGTCATCCAAGAGGTGATTGAACGTTCCGGATTGGGACGTCATGACTTTGACTTCACCTGTTCTGGTAGCTCGGACTATCTCGCTGGTCAGCCCTTCAGCTTTGTGATGACCTTGGACGCTGTTGGGGCTTGGCCACCAATCTCTGAGTCACACGTAGAAATGGATGGGGCTTGGGCGCTGTACGAGGCCTGGGTAAAAATTCAAACCGGCCACGCCGATACGGCGCTGGTGTATAGCTACGGAAAGTCATCCCCGGGAGACTTGCCACGTGTGCTGTCTCGCATGACTGACCCCTATTACGAGGCACCGTTGTGGCCGACCTCGGTGGACATCGCAGCTCTTCAGGCACGAGCCGCAATTCAGGCAGGGGTGACGAGCGAGCAGGCTATGGCGGACATTGCCTACCGCAGTCGGACCTCGGCTTCCGCCAATCCATTTGCGCAACTCACCACCTCGGCACAGCCCTCAGCGCTCATGGATGAGGAGTATCTTGCCGACC
>WLLG01000044.1 GCA_009700815.1 Actinomycetota bacterium | reverse complement strand
GCTCGCCTGCGTCATACAGGCCAATCACCGTTTGGGTGTTTCCAACATCAATCACGAGCAGCAAGCTGGCCTCCGCAACAACACGTCAGAGGAAGTAGCCCCCCAAACGGTGGAGCCTTCCTGCGACTCAGGATCCCTAGATGATGGTCCCCCGCAGCCAAATCTGCACGTTTATGAAAAAACTAGTTGTGCTGGGGTCAGCCGATACCTGCCTGAGTTGTTCAGAGCAGGTCGAGTCCGAGGTCTATCACCGGCGCCGAATTTGTGATTGCTCCCACTGAAATCATGTCCACGCCAGTACCCGAATAGCTAGCAATGTTCTCCAAGGTGATTCCACCAGAGACTTCGAGCAACGTGCGGCGCTGCTGGCCACCTTGGCGAATCTCGGCGGCAGCTACACAGGCCATGACTTCTTCTGGGCTCATATTGTCTAACAAGATGGCGTCGGCGCCGGCCTCGAGGGCCTCGATGCATTGCTCCATGCGGTCGCATTCCACATGCACGGTGCGCGCCGGCCAACGATCCTTTCCAAGAGCAATCGCACTCGCAATTCCAACGCTTCCCAGGTGATTGTCCTTGATGAGCATCCAGTCAGACAGGTTGCCGCGGTGGTTGCGACCGCCCCCTGCGCGTACGGCGGCTTTGGCCAAGGAACGCAAGCCGGGAATGGTCTTGCGTGTATCCCAAACCTGGGCGCTCCCTCCTGCTGCGGCTGCGTGGACGAAGGCCGCCGTCAACGTGGCGATACCAGAAAGGTGACCTAAAAAATTGAGTGCCGTGCGCTCCCCGGTGAGAATCGAACTGAATGGGCCGCGGACTACCGCAAGCTGCTGTCCAGCAGAGATCTGATCTCCTTCGTCAACCCCCCAGGCCACCTGCACCTCTGCGTCGAGTTGAGCAAACGTTTCTGTGACACACAACGTGCCGGCCAGGCGGCCAGGAACTCGCGCCACGAGCCGGGCCTCACCCAACTTTGCGGGCAGAAGCGAGGAAGTGAGGTCACCCAATGGCGCCAGGTCTTCGGCAAGAGCACGGGCAACTACCTGCTGTACCTCAAAGAGTGGCGGGTTCAACCATTGGGAGTCTGTTGCGGGGGTGGTCATGGCATACAAGCTTTGCAGATTTGCCGAACCTGCCGCTGAAGCAGCCCGATCAGGACTAGCCGCCTACGACTAGCCGATGGGCCTGCGCTGGGTCGAGACTGGGGTAGTCAAGGCGCGCATGGGTGCCGCGGCTCTCTGTTCGAGCCAGAGCCGCAGCCACCAAGGTCTGCGCAATCTGCGCCAGGTTCTGCACCTCAGCCACGGCGACCTCCTGTTGATCCATAGGAGCAAGCTCAGCCATCACCTGAGCTATTACTAGCGCTGCTCGATGTAGGGTCTCGGCACTTCGTTGCACCCCGGCATCAGTACTCATGGCCTGTTGTAAGCCCCGCTTGAGGCTTTGAGGAGTGACGGAACTGCTACCCGCCTGAGGGTTGGTTACAGGGGTGCCGGTCACATCTGCAGTGCTGGTCTCTTCGGCAGTGCTGGTCTCGGGTAGCGGCAGCGCAACACCAAGGATGCTGAGCGTGGGATCGTCTGATTCGGCAAAACCCAGCACTGAGCGCATAGCTCCCGTAGCCGACGGTCCAAAAGCTCCACTGGCAATTGATTCAATAGCTCGCGGCCCAAAGACCATGCCCTCAAGAAGGGAATTTGAAGCCAAACGATTTGCACCATGCACACCAGAACAAGCGGTCTCTCCTGCAGCCCACAGCCCTGGCATAGACGTGGCACCAAACAGGTCTGTAACAATGCCGCCGCACTGATGATGCGCAGCGGGCGCTACTGGTAGCCAATCAGTCATGGGGTCAAGGCCCGATGCGACCAAGTCGGAATAGATCGTCGGGAACCGTTCTGCGAAGTGATCAAGGCCTGTTGCGTCGAGCCAGACATGATCGGTGTGCTGCTCAAGCATCTCGGCGAGGATGGCCCGGGACACAACATCGCGAGGCAGCATCTCATCTACAAAGCGCTCTCCGGCGCTGTCGCGCAGAAGCGCCCCGTGGCCACGTAGCGCCTCTGACAACAGGGGCCGTGGAATACCAGGGTGGTACAGAGCCGTTGGATGAAATTGAAAGAACTCGAGGTCCGCAATAGCAACCCCAGCTCGCAGAGCCATCGCAACACCATCGCCAGTTGCAACCGAAGGGTTCGTCGTAATGGCAAAAAGTTGACCCGCTCCGCCGGTTGCAAGCAGCACATTCCTTGCCCGAACTTGCGTCACCTGCCCATTGGGATCGATGGCCTGTACACCAACGCAGCAGCCATCCTCGATCATCAGGTCAAGGGCAAACGTGTGCTCATGCAGGACTGCCGCTGTGCGCCGAACTGCTGCTACGAGTGCCCGCTCAATCTCTGCGCCCGTAGCAGCACCTCCGGCATGCACCACTCTTGCAACTGAGTGGCCGCCCTCTCGAGCAAGCTCCAAATTTCCGCGCTCATCGCGATCAAACTCGGCTCCAAGAGCAATGAGTTCTTCGACCCGCCGGGGGCCCTCGTCTACCAGTACTCGAACTGCATCGAAGTCACAGAGTCCCGCTCCTGCTGCGAGCGTGTCGGCTAGATGCAGGTCGATTTCCTCTACGTTTCCCGATAGTGCAGCCGCCACGCCCCCCTGTGCCCATCGGGTGGTCGCTAGATCAAGTCCACCTTTGGTAATGACACCCGTTCGCAGGCCATGCGTACCCGCTGCCCGAACCGCTGCGGAAAGCCCAGCTACTCCGGAACCAAGAACCAAAAGGTCGAGCGGTGCAGGGGTCACCGGCTGATCGCTGCGTTGGAATCAAGGTCGAGATCGCTCAGATCAAGGTTGTCGATCAGCCGGACTGAAGCAAATCGAACCGCTCCAAAAAACCTGCTCCGAGCATCTGCCTGAGTAAGAGGCCTCAGCGTGCTTGGATCTACAACCTCTAGGTACTCCACCTGCCCCATTGTCTGAGTACTGATCACATCCATCATCGTTGCACGCAGTCGGTCAACGGATGACTCGCCCCCACGAAGAGCACGCGCTCCAGCGACTAGGGCCCGAGCGAGCACAGGTGCAGCGGCTCGCTGTTCGGCGCTCAAGTAGACGTTTCGGCTCGACATGGCGAGACCATCAGACTCACGGCGAATTTCACAACCAACGAGTTCCACCTCAAAGGACAGATCTCGGACCATGGCTTGCACAATGGCTAACTGCTGAAAATCCTTCTTTCCAAAGTAGGCCGTGCACGGTCCCGCGATGTTGAACAGTTTGGCCACCACGGTGCACATTCCAGCAAAGTGAGTGGGCCGCGACTCCCCTTCCATCACGGCCGACAATTCACTCACCGAGACCGAAGTCAGCACGCCCTCTCGGCCAAGTGGGTACATCTCTTGTAGTTCTGGGAGGAACAACAGATCTGCACCGGCAGTCGCTGCAGTGCGCGCATCTCCGGGGGCGTCTCTTGGGTATGAGGACAAGTCCTCGGTGGCTGCAAACTGCAGCGGATTCACAAACACGGTGGTAATGACAAGATCACATTCGGCAGCAGCGCGTTCGATCAGCGAGGCGTGGCCAGCATGTAAGTAGCCCATGGTCGGAACCAGTCCGATGCTCTGGCCCTGCAGACGGTGTTGCGCAATCTCTACGCGCAGTTCAGAGATTGTTGTCAGTGTCTTCACCTGAGCAGCCTAGAACCGACCACTAGGGATTCTGCCCATTCACATCGCCATTCAGATGGACGAAGATATTGGTGTTCCGGCGGGAACCGATCAGAGTCCCGAAGCCTCCCCAGGAGGTGTCGGGACTCTGACGTGTTTTTGCGTCTGTGCCGCATCTACTTGGCCTCCAAGGCCTGCTCAAGTTGATGCATCTCGGCTTCTGAGGGCAGCTCATCTACGAGCGCTGCAGCACGCAATGCGAGCGAGAAGTAGGCATGGCGCTCCGGCGGAGCCAACTCCTGCAGATGCCGCATCACCGTCGACCAATCACCTCGGGACACTGGCCCAGTGAGCGCAGCCCTTGGGCCAAGTTTGGAAACGTTATCGAGTGTTGCCCGAGACAGATCTAGAAATGCCTCAAGTGGCACACCCAGATCTGTGGCGATTGCATCCACTTGGGCGAGCAGAGCCACCAGATGATTCGATGCCAGCACGGCCGCTGCGTGGTATCTAACTCGATCAGCGTCGGCCACTTGCATTGCACGACCACCGAGTGCAGCCACGACACTGCTTGCGAGCGGGTCGCCCGAGACAGCGAACCATGCTCCTTGCAGGGCCTGAGCACCCGTCTGCGGAGTAGCTAGAGCGATCAAGGGATGAATCGATGCTGTGCGCACGGCAGGAGCAAGAACCTCGAGGCCAAGCGAGCCAGCACAGTGGGCCACGACAACGGACTCATCGACCACCATTAGCGAGGCCACATGCGCAACCACTGGGTCGGGCACACAGATCAACACCAGATCTGCTTGTTCAGCAGTCACCAGTCGCACCCCTGTTGCTGTCGAGGCATTCTCTGACTGGGCGAACTGTTCGTGACTGACCAGGTCAACAGTCCACTGTGCCTGTTGCAATGCTAGGGCGAAGGACCCGCCGGCTTTTCCGGCGCCAATAATCCGAACCCGTTTAGCAGTCATCTGGCTCAGAGCGGGTCGACCCGAATAACCGTGCCTTCTGCAAGGTTCAATTCTTGTTCGGTGACTAACTCAGGCGCAAGGTCTCGCAAAGGTGCCAGCACAAATCTGCGTTCTTTCCACCGGGGGTGAGGAATGGTCAAACGGGGGCTGTCTTGGACCACTCCGTCCATCCACAAGATGTCGATATCTAAGGTTCGTGCTCCCCAGCGGACATCGCGGACCCGGTCCGATGCTGTTTCGATTCGGTGGCAGATGCCGAGTAATTGATCGGGGGAATGGCTCGTTGACAGTTCGACTACAAGGTTGAGATAGGCCCCCTGTTCGGGTCCTCCCACTGGGTCGGTTTCATACACTGGGGAGACTGCGACAACGTCGGGGAGTGAGTCAACTGCAGCCTTCAGATATTGCCGGCGGTCACCCAGATTTGAACCCAATGACAAAAACGCCCTGACCGGAGCGGTCGGGGCCGACTGAGGTGATGCTGCCGATTCGCTAGAACTCATGCGGGGCGGCGGCGGGTGATCTGCACCCCTGAAGTGGCCAGATCATGCGGAACGGGTGGACGGAGCTTTGCCACGGAGATTCGCAGGCCTTCGATGCGGGGATCAACGGCGAAAACTGCTGTTGCGAGTTGTGCTGCTAGGCGCTCAAGCAGTTCGGGCTGAGATGTCTCTACTGTTCGATTCAGTGAATCGCAGACTGCCCCGTAATCAACAGTGTCTGCGAGAGCATCGCTCATCCCAGCAGCGGTGAGGTCGATATACAGATCCAGATCTATCTGCAAGGGTTGGGCACGAACCCGCTCCTCGGGCAGAACGCCAACGATGCCTACGACCCGCAGGCCGTGCACAGATATTTGATCTGGCGGGTCAGCCGCTTCCTGATCGGGCATGGAATCAGCGCAGTTCGACGAGACGAGCAGCTTCTCCAACGAGTTGCCGACCATCTGAGCCGATCTGGCGGCCAGTGATGTGCTCTGTCAGAGCGATTGCCCGGGGTGGCTCTGGAACCATCTCGTTCCAGACCAGATACCCAGCAAGAAAGCCGACGAGTCGGTCAGAGAGCTCGTCCTGATGAAACATCAGCTTCTTATTCTCAGAGAGAAGCAGCCGAAGATCGGTGTAGGAGCGCTGCAGGTACTGAGGAAGATCCTCGGCGTGCGGGAACGGCCAGTGACGCCAACGAACACCAAGCTCGTCATAGCTATGCAGGTTGTTCGGCGCAGATGAGACAGAAATCACAAAGTCGAAACCTTGTTCGCGGATCCAGATGATCTCTTCTTGCCGACGAACCTTGCGGTGATTTTGCCCAAACCCACCTGGACGCTCACAGATAGCTAATTGGTCCTGAATCACCCAGTTGAAGTGACGAGGCTGAATTCCTTGTGCCCACTTGCCTTTTGCTGCCATTTCGCCACCTCCTCCCTGAGTCGGATCCTGCGAACCGAGCTTTTGAATCTGTTGGAGTCGTGATCGTAGGCGATTTCAGGGGATCAGGATATTCCCCGAGATTATTTTTGCGCCCTGAACGGCTGGTTCGACCTCATGAACTCGAACCATTTTTGCGCCCTGAATCATGGCCCACATTGCCGTTGCCAAGGAGCCGTCTGCCCTGTCATCTAGGGGAACTAAGCGAGTTGCATCAGTAAAATCTGAGGATGATTCAGCCCTACTGAAAGGCCCAAGGCCATCGTCAGAACGGGCAATCAACTCACCAAGAAATCTTTTTCTGCTGCTGCCAACTAACACCGGAAATCCCTCGGCTACGAGCCGGTCTAGATGAGCGAGTAGGTCAAGGTTGTGCGCAGTTGTTTTGCCAAATCCGATTCCGGGATCAACCCAGACTTCTTCAACTCCTGCGCCAACTGCTAACTCCGCCCGCTGCACAAGAAATTCTCGAACCTCACCGACCACATCTGAATAGACCGGTGAGTTCTGCATTGTCTGCGGGTCTGCGCGCATATGCATCGCAATCCAACCAACTCCAAGGTCTGCAGCAGTCGGCCAGAGCGAGGCGCTGACATCGTTGATGAGCGTTGCCCCAGCACGAACTGCAGCCTGAGCAGTCTGAGCATTGCGAGTGTCGATCGAGATTCGTGCCGAGGAATCTGCAATCAGATCGGCGAGTACCTCAATGACTGGCACCACCCGGCGTTGCTCTTCGGCAGGGTCTACTGGCTGTGCGCCGGGTCGCGTTGACTCGCCACCTACGTCGATCACCTGCGCGCCCTGAGCAATCATCAGCTCGGCATGGAGTCGCGCTTTGTCTACAGAGTCGTACTCGCCACCATCAGAGAATGAATCTGGAGTCAGGTTCAAAATCCCCATGACCTGGCTCAAAGTTAATGGCCTGTTCCGATAAAGCGCATTGCTTCGGACCGGGCTGCAACATCATCTCTAAACAATCCTCGAACTGCAGAGGTGACGGTAGATGCACCAGTCTTTTTGATGCCTCGCATGGCCATACACATGTGTTCGGCCTCGATCACAACAAGTACGGCACGCGGTGCCAATGACGACTCAATCGCGTCTGCAATCTGAGCCGTGAGACGTTCTTGAACCTGTGGTCGTCGGGAGAAGCCATCCACAAGTCGAGCAAGCTTCGACAAGCCCGTGACACGACCATCCACATTTGGGATATAGGCAACATGCGCCTTTCCGAAGAACGGAACTAGGTGGTGCTCACAGATGGAATACATAGAGATGTCACGAACCATCACCATTTCGTCGTGACCTGCATCGAAGGTCACCTTCAGGTGACGGGACGGGTCCTCGTGAAGGCCCGAACAGGTCTCGGCATACATGCGGGCAACGCGGGCCGGAGTATCGACAACGCCCTCGCGATCTGGGTCTTCCCCGATGGCGATGAGGATCTCTCGAACGGCTTTTTGGATACGTTCCAGATCTACTGCCGGGGCCATAGTTGGCGCCAGTGGGATGGGATCCGGAATATTCAGATCATTCTCTGGGGCAATAACGCGTGCAATCCCTGGACTACCTGCTGGACCGCCTGCTGGTGTGCTGCCACCGGAAGAGGAGGTATCAATCTGGCTCATGTGCTCGGGCCTTTCGCAAAAGAAACATGACCCTGGGTGGGTGCATTCGAAGCCGCCGACAGGATAGGACGTTACGGAGTACTTACCTCGTCAGGCTCATACACGGCAAGGTAGCGAAGGTTTCGGTACTTCTCACCAACATCAAGCCCGTATCCCACCACAAAATCTCCGGGGATCGTAAAGCCCACGTACTTCACGCCCAAGCCCTCAAGGTCTGCTGCTTCTCTTGCCAACAATGTGCAGACTTCAAGACTCGCTGGCCCTCTGACCTCGAGACTGCGACGCAAGTAGCGAAGCGTCAGGCCCGTATCAACGATGTCTTCAACCAGGATCACATCCCTGCCCGTTAGATCGACATCAAGGTCCTTGACCAGTCGAACAACCCCCGAGGTCCTCGTCGAGGATCCGTAAGAAGAAACAGCAATAAAATCAATCTCTACTGGCAGATCGATAGCGAAAGCCAGATCGGTAGTGAATGCGTACGCACCTCGAAGCACGCAGACCAGGAGCGGCCGACGATCCTGATACTCCTCTGTGATCTGTGCCCCGAGCTCTTGAATCCGCTCAGCTAGTTGTTGTTCTGTGAGCAACACCCGACCAATGTTCGGGTCCTCGGTCAGACGGTGCTGGGCAGCAGGAGAGGGTTCATTCATGTTCTTGGACAGTAGCCGTTCCCGACCAGGCCGACTGCTGAAGCGACAGCCTGCCGGCAGTTCTCGTAACCCTCCAGCCACTTCCAACCTGACAACTCACCGACTGACCGCTAGCAACAGAAAGGATCCGGTCGATTGCAGCAGCATCGGGGGGATACACGATTCCAGTGGTGCGCACCCACCACATCCGGACCACCTGAGCTGCGAGTGCAGGCGGCAAGCCCGAGAGGCCCTTTGCATCAGTCGGGTCCTCGGCTTCTGCAAGAGCAGCAATCAAATCGGCTTGGTCGGCGCAGAGTTCGGCAAGACGGCAGAGCAATGGCGTCACGTCGCGAGCAGATACTTGGTTCAGGAGAGGTACGACCTCATGACGAACACGATTGCGCACAAAACGAGGATCATTGTTGCTGGGATCCAGAAAAGGCACGATGCCCAGCTGAGCGCAGAGCAACTCGGTGTCTGCTCGCCGCAGTGCGAGCAATGGGTGCTGCTGCGAACTCATTCCCGCTAGACCCGCAGGGCCGGTGCCACGCATAAGTCGAATCAGAAGGGTCTCTGCCTGATCATCAGCAGTGTGACCAAAGAGTGCATCAGTGGGCAGCACTTCGCGGCGTGCCGTTCGGGCTCGAGCTTCTAAGTCTGCACCCTGGTGAATCACAGCGGTCAAGGAGACGAACTGTGCACCAATGCCCTCTGCAAGTGCGGACACGATCTGGGCTTCTTCCTGTGACCCTTCGCGCAGTCCATGGTCAACATGCAGTGCTGTCACTTGAGCGCCAGTGGCCACAGCCAAGATCAACAGCGCCGTTGAATCGGGTCCGCCAGAAACTGCACAGTTCAGTTGTCGGCTACTACTGCTCTGCTCGGCGGGAAATACACAGCGCTTCAGTAGCTCAGCTACCAGCGGAACTTTAGCGAGCTCATCAAAGGTGAGCTTAGGAACGGGGGCGAATCGCGGAACTGCGTTAGCGCCATGTGGAGCCATGTTCACGCCGCTGTCGCGGCCGATCCCAGACGTGCAATCCACAGCGAAGGGTCGCGAATCTCGACCAGAGTTGGGAGATTCAGCGGGTCTTCAAACGCTCGGTTCAGCAGAGCCGGTCCTCCTACTTTCTCGACCGCTTCGATAAAGAGTTCGCCCTGTTCGTATTGCGCCAACTTGGCCTCGAGGCCGATCAGCCGCTGCAAGAATTTTGCGCCCAGATTCATGTTGGTTCGCCGAGCACGCAGTGCGCGAGCAAACCGGTCAGCAGATGGCACCTGATCAAGCGCCGCCCGGTCCATGGTCACATCGCCATGGCCCTCGAGCAGGCTCATCAGGCCACCGACTCGGTCCATTGCTTCGCGCTGCTCGGGGGAAGCAAAAAGCGCAACAATGCCGCCATCTTCAAGCGGGTTCTTGCGAGTACGCACGCCGTCCGCAACACGACCGACGGCTGCAAATAGTCGCTTCGGGTCTGGCTCTGCAGCACCCATCAATTCAGTGACCAGTCCAAGAAAGTAGGGCCGCAGCCAAGGCACTCCCGTGAACTGGGTGCGATGAGTGACCTCGTGTAGCGCCACCCACAACCGAAACTCATCAGGGGGAAACCCGTGGCGTTTTTCCAGGCCCAAAATATTTGGTCCCACGTAGTACACCAGGTCTTGGTCCTCTGGGTTTTCTTCCTCGAGGACCAACAGGTCGTACTGGCCGAGCACCCGACTCGACATCCAGCCGAGCAGCCCACCGAGTTCTACAGCGGCCACTTTGCCGCCGAGCGAGCCTGCCGCGCCGCCACCTAATTCATCGAGTCGCCCCAAGACTGGTCGTAGCAGTCGTTGATAGCTAGCTAGGTTGGCGCGCACCCAATCGTTGCGATCCACTACCCGAGCTCTTGCTTGACCCGCAGCAGAGGTAAGGCCAGTTTCTGCCTCTACGTAGACCTGCGCACGGGCAGTCATCTCTTCAAAGTCACGCGCCATTCCAGCGGCGTGATACGAGGACGCGAACGGCTCTGATCCAGAAACGCGGGTTGCTACTCGCTCGGCGAGTGCCCAATCCACTGCGTCTCCCATGTGGTGAAGCCCGTCTCAGTTCTCAGATTTTGGATAACGGGTGCTCGACACCTTGGTGACGTACAAGCCAATGATCAGGCCAAGCACAGCCACGGCTGAGATTGCTAACACCACTGCTAACCAAAAATGCCAGACCATATCTGCTGCCAACAACATCTCTCTATCTTATGACGACTGAGCTCGGCTGCAACAGCCGG
>WLLG01000043.1 GCA_009700815.1 Actinomycetota bacterium | reverse complement strand
GCTCCATGCCAACCTCTTGCACCCGCTGTTCATGTTCGACACCAAGGAGCTTACGGATGCTCGCCTCGGGTCCCGGGCCGACAGCGGCCATTCCGAGCTCAGAACTCAGCGCACGAAGAGTGGTGCGCAACCCCATCACGGACAATGCCTGAGCTGAAGCGAGTAGTCCCCCCAAGACATCTACAACTCGAGCATCCGGGGTCGATCCAGTCCGGTGTGATAGGTCCAGGACGGATTCAAGCCCCGGACCAAAAGATGACCCCGATCCCATCGACACTCGTTCGTTTTCAAGCGTGGTTCTTGCACAACTCCAACCACCGTTGACATCTCCCACAACGCAGTCATCCGGCACCAGAACCTGATCAAGGAACACCTCGTTGAACATGGCAAACCCAGTGAGTTCGCGAAGGGGGCGAATCTCAATGCCCGGGTTGCGCATATCTACCAAGAAACAGGTGATGCCCTCATGTTTGGGTGCAGTGGGGTCAGTTCTAGCCAAGCAAATTCCCCAATCGGCTTCAGTTGCCAGAGTGGTCCAGACTTTCTGTCCGGTCAGTGACCAACCACCTTCCACCCGCTCGGCGCGGGTCGTGACCGAAGCCAAATCAGAGCCAGCCTCGGGCTCCGAGAAGAGCTGGCACCAGCGCAGATCGAGGCGCAGAGAAGCACGGATAAACCGCTCCTGCTGGGCACTAGTTCCATGAGCAATCAAGGTTGGCAAAACCCATCCAGCGATCTGGATATGTGGTCGCCGTATCCCGGCTTCGCGAAGTTCCTCGTCGATAACAAGTTGTTCTAATCCGCTTGCCGAACGACCCCAAGGCGTGGGCCAGTGAGGAGCGATCCACCCCCCGTCGGCAAGCTCTCTGTTCCAGTGTTCTCGATCAACCTGCTGGAGTTGTGTAATGAGGCTGCGTACTTCAGGGCGAAAACTTTCTGCGGATGCAGGAAGGTCAACGGCCATAGACCTGCGCAAACCGGACTGCACCAGTTGCCACACTCTTCGCCGCCAAGGTACGGGATCACCGTTCAGATGCCGCGCCACGGTGGCACGCCGAAGGTACAAGTGAGCGTCGTACTCCCAGGTGTACCCGATTCCACCCAAAATCTGAATTGCATCTTTGGCGCACTCAAATGCTGCTGTTGCCCCTAACGCTCCTGCAACTGCCGCTGCCAATGGAAACTGCTCATCACTTGGATCTAGTTCGGCCGCATCCCAAGTTGCTGCTCGAGCTTCTTCCAAGCGGCAAAGCGCATCTGCGCAACGATGTTTGACCGCCTGAAACTGTCCGATCGGACGATCAAATTGCACCCGGTTTTTTGCATACTCAGCGGCAGTACTGACACACCATGCAGCAACACCCACACACTCAGCGGCCTGTACTACTGCAGCCAGATCGCGGACTTGGTGAGTCTGAACCGGGATGCGGCGATCCGAACTAACCGAGAGGTTGTGCGCTGTCACCGCTGCCAATCTTCGAACCGGGTCCGCCGAACGAAGAGGGGTCACCAACAGCTCATCGCGATGGATCAGATACCAGTCAGCATCCGCCTCGCTCTCGGTGGCCTGTTCAACAACAACGGGCAGAAGAAACCACTCTGCTAGCGATCCGCCGTCAACTGGTTTCACCTCACCCGTCAACAGAACCGTAGAACCATGGTCGACCGCCTGCAGGGCGCCACCACCGAAGGCCACAGCGCCCACCGCGCCCGCAATGATCGGGGCGAGAAATTCCGGAGCATGTACATCCAGCAGGGTTGCAAGTAACGCTGAACCAGGAAAGGGCCCGGGCGCAACCGCCAGTCCCCACTCCTCAAGCACTGTTACTAGGTCGGCCAAAGTGCCCCCCTGACCACCATGCTCTTCAGAAACGCTCAGGCCAATCCAACCCAGTTCCACCAATTCTGGCCAGAATTCTGGCATCACCTCAGTCTCTGATTCCAAGGCCTGTCGCACGACCGAGATAGGCGAACTAGCGCCAAGCCATCGACGAGCAACTCGTGCCAACTCAAGACGATCTGGATTCAGGGTAGATGGTGCAGTTGCTCCCGAAAGTGGTGCGCTCACGACTCCCTCGATTCTGGTTCAGGTTGGAATGGTGGACCGCTGAGTTCAACAAATCTTTCATAACGATTCAACGCCGCCTCAGACCAGGCCGAATCAGGCTCAATTCTTTTTCCGACGCGAGCCCATTTGCCTGCGCCCGATGCGTCCGGCACTTCGCCGGCGGCCACGCGAGCCAGATATGCAGATCCCAGTGCGGCACCCTGAGGAACAGCCACACAGTCCGCCGCCAGGCCAGTGACATCGGCAATCGCCTGCACCCAGCGATTGTCCTGCGACCCGCCGCCAGTAACAACAAGGCGCTTCGCAACGGTGAGCCCGCCACCTCCCTCGAGCAGCCCCGCAAGCTCAAGGTGACGGCGAGTTACAAACCCGGCTGCCTCATAGACTGATCGCCACATGGATGCTGGGCCGTGTGTGATATCGACATCATGAAGCTCAGCCCGCCGAGTTGGGTCATGCAGCGGAGTGCGCTCGCCGCGGATAAACGGCAGCCAGACCGGCACAGAAGTTGGTTCGATTTCTGCGTTTGCTGGCTGCTCGCTCAAGGATCCACCTGCCCAGTTTCTGAACAGCCCACCGGCATTTGAGGGTCCACCCACAAGGACCATCCCCGGCGCCGTGTGCGGAACAGTCCAGAGTCCAGCTATTTCGACCCAGTCAGGAACAACCGCCCAGATGATCAAAGTGGCTCCAATGATGACCAGCACATCACCTGCTTGGTCGGCGCCTGCAACAAGCTGTTCCGCGAATGCATCGATTGTTCCACCGCCAATCACTGCGCCGCTGAGATCAGGGCCGAGCTGTTCTAGCGCCATGCCAGCAGGTTCGGCCCCAAAGGAAATCCTTGGAAGCTGCCCAGCCGTAGCGCCGGCAGCTTGGAGTACTGCCTCGTCCCAACCAGAAAAATCAAACAGTGGGACCATGGTCATTGCCGTGACAGAGTCCACAACTCCTGTACCGCACAATGCAGCATTCGCAACTGCCTGAGCAGGCCAGTAGCCGGCTGCCTCGGGGTAGAGCTGAGTCAGCAGCGCCAACATGCGTTCCGACTCAGCAGAAGTAGAGGGGTCCGCTCCACGCTTTCCGCCGATGGTGCGCTGATCGCCGTAGAGAAGACCCTCGCCGAGTGGAACCCCGGACTCATCTACAGCGCACATCGACGGGACCATGGCTGCAACCTGTACGCCAATCACGCGGTGGCCGCTGCTCACCGCTTGATGCGCGAGCCCCGTCGCAGCCTCCAGCACAGACTCTCGCCAAACTCTTGCAGCGTCATGTTCGACCCGGCCGAATTCGCCACTCATGCTGGTAGACCGGTCAGCATGTTCGAGCCGCACCGAACCAAGCACGGTTCCGTCCTCAGACGCGATCACAGCCTTCACAGAGGTTGTTCCGATATCTATTCCAATCGTTACTTTCATTGGCTCGCCACCTCCCCGAGAACCGATCTGGATAAAACCTGACACACACGTCAGTTTGGGAGCGTATCCTGTCAGCGCAGACACCACATCCGCCTTGGAGGAAAAATGCCGTCCTACGGTCCAGAGGTCCTCGGACCACCAACACGCTCACTTGACCAAGTCCACTGGGACCCAGAGATGCAAACGATGGACCCTGCCCAACGCAGGGAACTTCAGTTAGATCGTCTGCGAACCATGGTCGGAAAGGTATTCGACTCCGATGTTGGTTTGTTCCGTCGCAAACTCGAATCCGCTGGGGTAAGCGGCCCCGGCGACATCAAGAGTCTGGATGACCTCAACTCAATCCCAACCACGCTCAAGCAAGATCTCCGAGACTCCGAGGCCGATCATCCACCACTCGGCGACTATCGGTTCACCACAATCCACGACTGCGTGCGTGTCGGGCAATCCACTGGCACAACCGGTACCCCGACCGTCACCATGCTGACCCGGCACGACCTGTGGGTCGAATACGAATCCGCAGCCAGAAACTGGTGGCGCAACGGATGGAGACCTGGGCAAATTGTGACCCACAGCCATCCCGCCTACTTGTATGGCGGCGGACTCATGCTGTCGGGAACTCTTGAGTACTT
Organism: Actinomycetota bacterium; assembly: GCA_009700815.1. Taxonomy (GTDB): domain Bacteria; phylum Actinomycetota; class Acidimicrobiia; order Acidimicrobiales; family Microtrichaceae; genus IMCC26207. The sequence continues at coordinate 6,573 of WLLG01000043.1, read as the reverse complement.
TGGGTTTCTCAACTTGTGGGTGGCCCCGCCCGATACTGATGAGTTGGCCGAGCAAGGCATCCGGATGTGGCAGCGAATCCACCCAGATTTGTCGATGGTTACCCTCTCTCAACATCGTTTTCAGGAGGTCGCCGCCAAGCTGGGAGTGGACCTAAAAGTGGATTGCGGGTTCCCTGATTTTCAGATGGGCGGATTTGGTCGCGGCCTCATGCCGCTGATGACCGCCGGCTTTGAGTGCTATGGATTTATCGGAGGGCCCAACAACGTGAGCGATGGGGCACATATTCATGAGGACTGGGCGATCGTCCAAGCAATCAACCCCGATACTGGCCAGGACGTGCCCGAAGGGCAGTGGGGCAATTTGGTGGTCACCACACTCGACCGAGACAACGGCCTGCTTCGCTACGACCTCGAAGAGGCTGCGATGTTCGATAGTTCGCCATGCCCCACAGGCGAGACCACCAAGCGAGGATTCTGGGGTGGCCGGTTCAAAGATTTGCTCTCCTGTCAGGGTGTGCATTTCCAGGTGACTGACCTTGAACGTGTGCTGGCAACCGGAGTTCCCCAACTTGTAGATCCCACGTTGGAGTTTGTGGTTGTGAACCCACAGGGAACCCAAGGACCGCTTCAGATCCGCATAGAAGTAGGGGTCTCTGGGGGAGACAAGCAGCAGATCAATGATCAGATCTGCGCTGTTGTTCGTCAGGAACTCCAGATGCAAGCCGAGGTCTTGGTTCTCGACCGTGAGACTCTTCCTAGGTCCGGCTACAAGCTCAAGCGCGTGGTCGACGCCTAGTCAGCACCCTTCAATCAGCAGTCTGTTACTTCAATCACCATTGCTGCACCCATACCTCCGCCTGCGCACAGGGCAATCACACCGATACCACCGCCACGGCGACGAAGCTCGTGTACTGCGGTTACCACTAGGCGCGCTCCTGATGCAGCCACGGGGTGACCCAGCGCTATTGCACCGCCGTTCACGTTGACCTTCTCTGGGTCAATCCCGAGCACTTCGATGGTCCCAACAGTCATGGCGGCGAAGGCCTCGTTGATTTCAATCAGGTCGACATCTTCGAGTGTGAGGCCCGCTCGCTTGAGGGCCCGGGGAATGGCAACCGTTGGAGCTAGGCCCGTTCGAGCTGGATCAACACCTGCAGCGGCCCAAGAGCGAATCCGAGCGAGCGGCTCGATTCCCTCTTGCTGTGCTCGTCCGGCAGAAGCCACAACGAGTGCTGCTGCTCCGTCATTCAATGGCGAGGAGTTTCCTGCAGTAACCACTCCGTCAGGCCAGCCTGACAGCACCCGAAGTGAACCGAGCTTCTCGAGAGTGGAATTTGCTCGTGGGTGCTCATCAGTATCAATCACTGACACAGCGCCACCCATACCGGGAACGGACACGGGGACGATCTCCTCGACGAACCTACCCTCGGCAATTGCAGCAACTGCCTTGCGGTGAGAGTCCCAGGCCCACTGGTCAACTTGCTGGCGAGTGATACCGAGTTCCCGAGCCGTGTTCTCGCCGACAGTGACCACCATGTTCATATTTGGTGCATCTGCAGTGTCTGGATGTGAGGGTGAAATAAATAGCTCGGGCGCACCATACGGGTACGGCGCCTTGCGATAGGTCAGCGGAGACTGCGTCATATTTTCAGCACCGCCAGCTACGACGACCTCATCCATCCCAGCAGCAATACTCGCCGCCGCCGCAGAGACTGCCGATAGACCAGATGCGCATTGACGGTTCATTGACAACCCAGGAGTGTCTGCAGGCAAACCCGCCGCGATAGCGGCGTAGCGAGCAATGCAACCGCCACCTTGCAGCACTTCTCCGAGGATCACATCGTCAACCAGGTTTGCATCAATACCCGCTCGGCGAATTGATTCGGTGACAACCAGTGCAGCCAAGTCGCGCACGTCCACACTTGCCAAGGACCCCTTATAGGAATCAGTGATCGGCGTACGGCACGCGCTCAGGATTACGGGCATTGTCGGGGAAATGCTTCCCGAGTCAGTCTGATTCGCCATGTTGGAAATACCCCCGGTTGGACTAAATAGTCATCCTACCTGACACATGCGTCAGCCGAGATGGCTACGATTCCTAGGTTGCCGGGGGGCAGCCGAATCAGGAGCGACGCACACATGCAAACGGATCAACTTCTTCTTGGACGCTCAGCACTGGTCACCGGTGCCGGCAGAGGGATCGGCCGCGAGGAGGCCCTCTACCTAGCCAAGCTCGGCGCACAAGTCATGGTCAACGACGTAGATACTGATCTCTCGCAGGAAGTGGTGAATGAAATCACCGCTGCAGGAGGGTCTGCTTGCAGGAACAATTCCGACATCGCCACTTGGGCGGGTGCAGAGGAAGCGGTTTCTGGTGCGGTCAGGGAGTTTGGGCAGCTCGACGTGTTGGTCAACAACGCTGGAATCATTCGCGACACCATGAGTTTCTCCATGAACGAGGAACAGTGGGATGACGTGATTCGCGTCCATCTCAAAGGCCACGCTGCCTGCGCCCACTTTGCCGGGTGCCACTGGCGCGACCGATCAAAGGCTGGCGAGTCAGGGGTCTCTGGCCGCATCGTGAACACGGCATCAGAGTCGGGACTCTACGGTCTCGCCGGACAAATCAACTATGCCTCTGCCAAAGCAGGGATTGCCGCAATGACGGTCGTACTTGCCCGAGAGCTCCACAAATACGGGGTCACGGTCAATGCCATCGCGCCTCGGGCGCGCACTCGAATGACCGAGAGCGTTCTGGGTTCACTGCTCCCCGAGGAAGGCGCCTTTGACGAGTGGGACCCAGCGAATATTGCCCCCGTGGTCGCTTGGCTCGCGAGTGATCAGTCCAATCGAATTACCGGGCAGGTCTTTGTGGTCAATGGAGACAAGGTGCACCTGATGTCCGGGTGGCACCGCGTTGGCCGCATCGAGAACGCGGGGCGTGCCTGGACTGTGGATGATCTGCAAGCCAAGTCTGCTGAGCTATTCGGCGAGCACTCCACTGGCCGCCCTGCCATGGGATTTGGGGAATAGCGCATCATGGCCCTGCTCATTGATCAGCTCAGCTACATGGCAACTACGTACCCCGACCTACCAGCGTATGTAGACCTCAGCTCCGGAGACTCGCTGAGCTTTAGCAAGTGGGAGGCCGAGTCCAATCGCTTGGCCCGAAAGTTAGTCAGCTCCGGTGTCTCTCCTGGGAGCCGCGTTGCTTTGTATCTTGAAACCACTCAGGTATTCGCGTGGATCATCGCCTACGCGGCAATCCACAAGGCCGCCGCAGTTGCTGTGCCGACAAACACCCGCCTCTCTACAAGAGAATTGGCAACGGTTCTCGGCCATGCCGAGCCAACGGCGGCTCTTACCTCGTCCACGCTGCGTGCTTCGCTTGAGGCCGCCCGCTCCGAGTCGATTCCCTCGCTGCAGATCACCTTTGAGGCTCTAGGTAACTCCTGGCCAGATGCAACAGCCGAGTCAGACTCAACGTTTCGGGTTCCTGTCACCGAGGACGACCTCGCTGACATCATGTACACCTCTGGCACCACGGGAATTCCCAAGGGGATAGCCGTGCGGCACTGCGGCCTTCACATCATTGCGAACGGCACACCGGAGTGGACCTCCAAGGCATGGCTGCACAGTTCGCCACTCTTTACTTTCGCAGGTCTGAGCTTCATCTATAACCCTATGAAGATGGGCATGTCCACCTTGTACCAGTCAAAATTCGATGCAGGGATCTGGCTGGAGACTGTTGAGGAGCGTCGGCCCACGATGGCGTTCTTGGTGCCGGCAACAGCACAACTCTTAATGAATGATCCGGGCATCAGTATGGCGGACCTATCGAGTCTGCAGTTGGTCTCGATCGGCTCAGCACCACTACCCGCAGGCCTACATCGTCGCTTAGCTGAGTTGCTGCCCGAAGCGGCGGTCACGAACAACTACTCAATGACCGAGTCGGGCACCTCGTTCACGTACCTTCCCAAAGAAGAAGTCGAACGAAGAGCAGGGTCAGTTGGAATACCTATGGGCACCAAGATTCGTATCGCCGATGAACATGGGATCGAGGTTGAAGCTGGGCAGATCGGCGAGATTCTGATTGGAGTCGGCGACTCTCAGCGCGAGTACTTCAAAGACCCCGCAGCTTCTGCTGCTACCTGGCAGAACGGCTGGCTGCACAGTGGCGACCTTGGACGACTTGATGAGGATGGCTATCTGTACATCGTTGGTCGGGCAAAAGAGGTCATCATTCGCGGTGGCAACAACGTCTATGCGACCGACGTCGAGACGGTTCTCTATGAACACGAAGATATCGCCGAGGCCGCTGTGGCTGCTGTTGCGCACGAGGTGCTCGGTGAAGATATCGGCGCATGGGTGGTGCTTCGAGCAGGCGCTACCCCTGATGCCAGCTCAATCATCGAGTTCTGCAGCGAGCGACTCGCTGACTACAAAGTGCCACGCGTCATCACGTTCCTAGATGAGTTGCCACGCAACCCAACGGGCAAAGTCCTCAAACGCGAGTTACCCGCACCCCCGACTTGAAGCGAATCAAACCAGACCAGACCTGACCAGACGAAGATTGCAGGATATTTCCATGAACCAAGAACGACTTCATAGCTTCACGTTGGCCGACACCTTCCGAGAGCATCGACGTAATTACCCCGATCGACTAGCCACGGTAGACAGCGAGATCAGCTTGACCTGGCCACAGCTGGACGACCGAATCAACCAGCTAAGTTCGGCACTCACACAAGCCGGGGTGGGCCAGGGCGACGTCATTTTGTGGCTCGGCCAGAACAGCTTCCGAATTGTCGAGTGCCTCGGGGCCGCTGCAAAACTTGGAGCAGTCTGCTGTATCGCAAACTGGCGGCAATCCGCAGATGAGACAGCGTTTGTGTTGCAAGATTCTCAGCCATCGGTCGTGATCTGGCAAGAGGAAGAGGTGGGCGACACCATCAGAGGCGCTCGGGATTCTGCCGGTCTCGGATCTGCTATTTGGCTTCAACATGACGCTCAAGACACGGGAACTGACTCCTCCGGCTCGCTCAGCTACGAGGCATTCTTGGCCTCAGGCGAGTTAGTGGATCCTCAGGATCGGCCGATCGCCGTCCAAGCAGGGGCCGAAGATCCTGTCCTCATGTTGTACACCGCAGCGTTCACCGGCACCCCGAATGGTGCGCTGCTCTCGCATAACGCCCTGCTGATCCAGAGTCTGATGATGGCGAACTTGCAGCGCATCGATGCAAGCTACCGGTACCTCAACTCCGGGCCGCTGTTTCATGTTGCAACCCTGATGACGACGCTGGCCACCTTGGTGATGGCCGGAACTAACTTGTTTCTTCCGCGAGTTGAGGCCGAGGCAGTGTGTCGCCTGATTCAAGACCAAGGCTGTACGGGTGCTTTCCTGATGGGTCCAACTATCGATCAGATCCTCGAGTTCAACGCAGCAGATCAAAACGGTGATTCCCCCTATGACCTCTCCACGCTGCGAAGCTTTCGCGGTAAGCCAGAGTGGAATGCGATGATCACCGTGGATGATTCACCCTGGGCTGTGAAACCAGCCGGCTTTGGGCAGACCGAAGTCATGGGGATGCTCACGTTTAACGCTGTCGGTGGCGACTGCGTAGGGTCCGCAGGCCGCGCATCTCCCATGGTCAGGGTTCGCATCCTCGACCCGGATGGGCAAGAGGTTGCCAGTGGTGAGACGGGAGAAATCGTGGCCGCAGGGCCGCAGGTGATGTCGGGCTACTGCAATCACCCCGAAGAAACGCAGCGAAGGCAAGAAGGCGGTTGGCACCACACAAACGACCTTGGCAGAAGAGAACTCGACGGGTCGCTGAGTTTCGTGGGGCCGAAGGGTCGACTCATCAAATCCGCAGCAGAGAATATCTACCCTGCCGAGGTTGAGGCTGCACTCAATTCCCAGGATGCGGTTCGTGAATCTGCAGTCATCGGCATCGCTGACCCAACTTGGGGACAGTCAGTCTGCGCAGTCGTTGTGCTCAATGACGGTGCAGAGGTCACCGAGGCTGAGCTGATCGAGTCAGTGAAGTCGCGCATTGCCTCGTACAAGAAACCCAAGAGCATTGTGTTTCGAACCGAGCCGCTCCCCCGTCTGGGCTGGCCGCTTGATTACGAGACACTCGATGCAGAGTACGGCGGCGGCGGATACCCGGGATCAGGCTGATTCAGCTCAACAGCACTGAGCAACAGCCCTGCGCAACAGCCCTGCGCAACAGCACTGCGCAACAGCCCTGAGCAACAGCCCTGCGCAACGGCTGAGAGCAACAGCAGCTAGGCAGATGGTTCAGGTAGAAGCTGTGGTTCTTCACCTGTGAAGACAATCTCTCGAATGGCAAATCTCCAGACACCGTCGGGTTCGAGGCTGAGTTCATCGTGATACCGGCCAGTGGTCGTAATGACCCCTTTGCGGTTCACAAAAAGAAAATCACTCCAGCACTGAGCAGAACTCGCATCCTCCGAGACCAAAATGAGCGGATTGATCACCACGTGCTTTCCTCGGAGTTCCGGTGGTTGCCCTGCCTCGATGAACGCCTGCACTCGGTCCCTTCCGGAGTG